>NZ_MCWZ01000013.1 GCF_002877365.1 Vibrio sp. 10N.261.55.A7 | reverse complement strand
ACCCCATTCGCTTGATTAGCTTTATCTTGTTATTTATCCCTTCCAGTGTGCAGGTGTTTAACGGATAACTTGCCGATGCGATAATGCCGTGAAGATAAGGACTCAGTTTTCGTGCGAACTCTTTCAATGGCTTAATTCCACTCTCTTGTACTTGTGCCCACCACGCCTCCCAGAGCCCCTTAGCATGTGCTTCTGATTCACAATACCAAAGCTCTTTGAGTTGTGCTCCGAGTATATAAGTGGTCATCAAATCCTTATTGATATTCAATATCTCAGTAAGATAGCTATCTTGTCGCGTATTTAAGTTGCCTCTGTTTTTCAACAGCACCCAGCGTGAGCGCTTGACCCATTGCCTCGCTTTTTTATCTTGCTTGAGTTTGTTGGCTTGGTCGACTCTGACTCTATCCATCACCTCACGACCGAACTTAGCAACAACATGAAATAAGTCGTAAACGATTTTTGCGTTCGGGCAGTGCGCTTGAACTTCAAGGTCAAAAGCCGTATTCATGTCCATCGCTACTGCTTCGATATTTATCCCATTCTCGCCTAGCTGCTCGAAGAACGGCCGTATGTCCTTGCGGCTTCGGCCTAATCCAACCCAAATGACTTGATGAGTCTTCGCATCAGTGATGACGGTGGCATATCGATGCCCTTTAAAGATGGCGAACTCATCCATCACGAGCTGTTTTAGCTCACCCCATTTCACTGGCGGTACCACTTGTCGGAGTCGGCGTTTATCTATCTCTTTAATGGTGTGCCAATGAACGCCCGTAATCTGGGATATATGCTTAATGGGAAGCAAGGGTAGCAGTTGTTCTATATAGCTTTTTAGGCGCTTCGTTATACGAGCATAAGGCTCTAACCAAGAGAGAGACTCTGTTTTTATGCCGCAGTTACGACACTTAACCCTTCGAGTTTGAACGGAAAGTTCAACAGGAACACCGAGCAACATGGCTTCTTTTACATGACGCCATTGATACTCAT
>NZ_MCWZ01000012.1 GCF_002877365.1 Vibrio sp. 10N.261.55.A7 | reverse complement strand
ACCCCATTCGCTTGATTAACTTTATTTTGTTGTTTATCCCTTCCAATGTGCAGGTGTTGAGCGGATAAATTGCCGATGCAATAATACCGTGAAGATAAGGCCTCAGTTTTCGTGCGAACTCTTTCAATGGCTTAATTCCACTCTCTTGCACTTGTGCCCACCATACCTCCCAGAGCCCCTTAGCATGTGCTTCTGATTCACAATACCAAAGCTCTTTGAGTTGTGAGCCGAGTATATAAGTGGTCATTAAGTCCTTATTGATGTTCAATATTTCGGTAAGGTAGCTATCTTGCCGTGGATTTAAGTTGCTTCTATTTTTCAACAATACCCAGCGTGAGCGCTTGACCCATTTCCTCGCTTTTTTATCTTGCTTGAGTTTGTTGGCTTGGTCGACTCTGACTCTATCCATCACCTCACGACCGAACTTAGCAACAACATGGAATAAGTCGTAAACGATTTTTGCGTTCGGGCAGTGCGCTTGAACTTCAAGGTCAAAAGCCGTATTCATGTCCATCGCGACCGCTTCGATATTGTTGCCATGCTTGCCTAACTGCTCGAAGAATGAACCGCACCAGAAGTTTTGGACACTGAGTTAAGTGAGTACAATCACTAACGAGGTGAACAATGACAACTAAGA
>NZ_MCWZ01000011.1 GCF_002877365.1 Vibrio sp. 10N.261.55.A7 | reverse complement strand
GTTCATAGCCATAGTTGACGATTGGTAAATCAACTAGACGTTGTATGGTGGCTACTGCGGGATTTGAACCTGCGACCCCATCATTATGAGTGATGTGCTCTAACCAACTGAGCTAAGTAGCCTAAATAATGTAAACACACTATTTCAATGTATGGTGCGGTCGGAGAGACTTGAACTCTCACACCTTGCGGCGCCAGAACCTAAATCTGGTGCGTCTACCAATTCCGCCACGACCGCGGTGCTGAATAATTCAATTAAGAATTCTCTAAGCAAGAGTTCATAGCCATAGTCGACGATTGGTAAATCAACTAGACGTTGTATGGTGGCTACTGCGGGATTTGAACCTGCGACCCCATCATTATGAGTGATGTGCTCTAACCAACTGAGCTAAGTAGCCATCTTTTCGAGCGAGACAATATAATCAATCTCACTGCGAGTGTCATCATCTTTTTCAGAATAATGCCACTTTTTAAAGAGTGGCTGGGCTACCTGGATTCGAACCAGGGAATGCTGGCATCAAAAGCCAGTGCCTTACCGCTTGGCGATAGCCCAACAATCGACATCTCTAAGAGATATCTAAATATGGTGCGGACGGAGAGACTTGAACTCTCACACCTTGCGGCGCCAGAACCTAAATCTGGTGCGTCTACCAATTCCGCCACGTCCGCATTATTTCCTAAAAACTCATCGAGAATGAATCCAAATAAGCGTTTAGGAAATGGTGGCTACTGCGGGATTTGAACCTGCGACCCCATCATTATGAGTGATGTGCTCTAACCAACTGAGCTAAGTAGCCATTTCCAAATTGTCTTTCCCACCAAGAGCGAGTCTCGTTGGGAACGGGGCGCATTATGCGTAGTTGAGCCAAAACCGTCAATAGTTTTTTGTAATAAATCCAGATAAATCTATTGTTCGGTTTCTTTTTGAACAAAGCGCTGTGTTTGTGATCGAAAAGTGCTTGTGAATCAACAAAAATAGTCAGGTTAATAATTAATGAGCAAAGCGTTACTAACTGTTAAAAACAAAAGAACCAGCTTAGTTGCTGGCTCTTTATACACGTAACACAAGAGGGGCTAACCTATTGAATTATACGTTGAAGCGGAAGTGTACGACGTCACCGTCTTTAACGATGTAATCTTTACCTTCTAGACGCCATTTACCTGCTTCTTTTGCGCCACTTTCACCCGAAAATTGGATAAAGTCATCATAACCAACAACTTCAGCTCGAATGAATCCTTTTTCAAAATCGGTGTGGATTTTACCAGCAGACTGAGGTGCGGTCGCGCCAACTGGAATCGTCCATGCACGAACTTCTTTAACGCCAGCAGTAAAGTACGTTTGCAGAGTCAATAATTCATAGCCTGAACGAATCACACGGTTAAGACCAGGTTCTTCAATGCCCATGTCAGCTAAGAACTCTTCACGATCTTCATCGTCTAGTTCAGACAGCTCAGATTCAATAGCCGCACAAACGGCAACCACAACGTTGTTCTCTTTTTCTGCGTACTCTCGAACAGCGTCTAGGTATGGGTTGTTCTCAAAACCATCTTCGTTGACGTTAGCGATGTACATTGTTGGTTTCAATGTAAGAAAGTTAAGGTAACCAATAGCTGCTAACTCTTCTTTACCTAGATCAACGGTGCGAGCCATGCCGCCTTCAGTGAATACCGGCAAAAGCTTTTCAAGTACGGTGATCTCGAACTTCGCGTCTTTGTCTCCGCCTTTCGCTTTTTTAGCGTTACGTTGAATAGCACGCTCGCATGAATCTAAGTCAGCCAGTGCAAGTTCAAGGTTGATGACTTCGATATCATCGATCGGAGAAACTTTACCCGAAACGTGAATGATGTTTTCGTTCTCAAAACAGCGAACAACGTGACCGATAGCGTCAGTTTCACGGATGTTTGCTAGGAATTTATTCCCTAACCCTTCACCTTTTGAAGCACCAGCAACAAGGCCAGCGATATCAACGAATTCCATCGTTGTTGGCAGAACCTTTTGAGGGTTCACGATTTTCGCAAGTGCGTCTAATCGTAGATCTGGTACCGGTACGATGCCGGTATTTGGCTCGATAGTACAGAAAGGGAAGTTAGCGGCTTCGATGCCAGCTTTAGTTAGTGCATTAAATAGCGTTGATTTACCGACATTTGGCAATCCAACAATGCCACATTTAAAACCCATGATATTAACCTTATTCTGCTTTGAACGTATGTAAGCGGTTTTGTGCTTTGGTGAGGCCATCTTTCAATAAGATGTCTAGGCAGCGTACAGACTCGTCAACTGCAGCATCTAAGCATTCTTGCTCTTTTGCTGGGGCTTTACCAAGCACATAACCTGAAACTTTGTCTTTATGCCCAGGATGGCCAATGCCAATTCTTAAGCGATAAAACTCTTTATTATTAGCCAGTTTGCTAATTGTGTCGCGCAGGCCATTATGCCCACCGTGACCGCCACCCTTTTTGAATTTAGCCACGCCGGGTGGTAGATCTAATTCATCATGGGCGATCATGATCTCTTCTGGTTTAATTTGATAAAACTTAGCCAACGCCCCAACGGCTTTCCCTGACAGGTTCATGAAAGTCGTTGGAATAAGCAGGCGGAGATCTTCGCCATTGATGAGGATACGGCCAGTTAACCCATAAAACTTAGTTTCATTTTTTAGGGTAACGTTATGAACTCTAGCTAACTCTTCAACGACCCATGCTCCCGCATTGTGGCGAGTTCGAGTGTATTCAGGGCCGGGATTCGCTAGACCAACAAGCAGTTTAATTTGTTGACTCAAAGTTAAGATCTCTCTGGATTATCAAAAAGCGCCGTATCATATCACAGAAAAGAGGTTTGGCTCTAGCGCGTGTAAGGATATAAAAAAAGCACTTCGTTTAAGAAGTGCTTTTATCATTTTAAGCTATTTTAGGGGGCTTTCCCTAGGTTCGCTTAAGAGGTTTATTAGCTAAACATCGCAGAGATTGACTCTTCATTGCTGATACGACGAATCGCTTCAGCAAGCATGCGAGAAAGGCTTAGCTCAGTTACTTTACCTGTTGCCGCCATCTCAGGAGATAGGGTAATAGAATCGGTAACGATAACTTGGTCAAGAACTGAGTTCTTAATGTTTGCAGCAGCAGTACCCGAGAAAACAGCGTGCGTAGCGTAAGCAAATACTCGCTTAGCACCGCGCTCTTTTAGCGCTTCCGCTGCTTTACAGAGTGTGCCACCTGTGTCGATCATGTCATCAACGATAACACAATCACGACCTTCAACATCACCAATAAGGTTCATTACTTCAGAAACGTTAGCACGTGGACGGCGCTTATCAACGATAGCGATGTCTACGTCACCTAGTGCTTTAGCTGTTGCGCGAGCTCGAACTACGCCGCCTAAGTCTGGAGAAACCACAACAGGGTTGTCTAGACCGCGGTTAGCCATATCTTCAAGAAGCACTGGAGTACCGAAGATGTTATCTACAGGTACATCGAAGAAGCCTTGAATTTGCTCAGCGTGTAAATCGATAGTCAAAACGCGGTCTACACCAACGTTAGACAGGAAGTCTGCAACAACTTTTGCAGTAATTGGCACACGAGCAGAGCGTACGCGACGGTCTTGACGTGCATAACCAAAGTATGGGATTACAGCAGTAATACGGCCCGCTGAAGCACGGCGCATTGCGTCAATCATTACCACCAATTCCATTAGGTTGTCATTGGTTGGCGCACAAGTAGATTGAATCAGGAATACATCACTGCCACGAACATTTTCGTTGATTTGAACAGCGACTTCGCCATCAGAAAAACGGTCTACAGTAGCGTCGCCAAGAGAAATGTATAAACGATCAGCAATACGTTGGGCTAGTTCAGGTGTTGCGTTACCAGCAAATAGCTTCATATCAGGCACGGTGGAAACCTCAGGGTTGCGTCCAGTTTTAAATAAAGTCGGTGTGGGCTGATTGGTATTCAGCCAAGGTCTCTTTTAAAGGGGAAATATTTCGCCCTTTCGCAACAAATGCGGAGACCGTATCAGAGAGTTGCTCTTGTACAAGTATAGCGTCATTTTTGTTGCTAAATTCAGCAAAAATACACGAACCTGTTCCAGTCAATCTTGACGGCGCATATTGTAGCAGCCATGAAAGTTTCTGATCAACCTCTGGGTACAGCATTCGTACTATTTTTTCGCAATCGTTTCCGTAAACCCCGTTCATTAGCTTTTCTAAGGGTTGTTTTTCGGTGTTACGTGTTAAATTTGGGTGTGTGAATATGTCTGCTGTTGCAATGCTTACGGAAGGCTTTATGACGAGATACCATTTTTCTTCGGGTTCCGCTTTAGAGAGTTTTTCACCCACACCTTCTGCAAAAGCAGCGAATCCTCGCACAAATACGGGAACGTCGGCACCCAGTTTTAAGCCAATAGTCGCGAGGTCGTCATCGGAGAGCTCTAATTGCCATAAATGGTTCAATGCAACTAACACTGTCGCTGCATTCGACGACCCACCGCCGATTCCCCCGCCCATTGGTAAAACCTTATTGATTCCTATCTTGGCGCCCAAGGTGCAGCCAGAATACTCTTGAAGGGCTGTCGCGGCTTTCCAGATAAGATTATCAGTGGTTGCGACGCCTTCAACTGGGTTTAGCAGGGTGATCACACCGCTAGAGTCCGCGGTTATTTCCAAATCATCACCATGATCGACAAATTGAAACAGGGTTTGCAGTTCATGATACCCGTTGTCGCGCTGACCCGTGATATAGAGGAAGAGATTGAGTTTAGCCGGAGAGGGCCAATAAGTGGTGGTTGGTATCATGCGTTATAAGGTCCACTTGGTGATGACTAAGTTGATGACTGTGTCTTGATGAATTAGTTTGATTTTTTTCGGTAACGGGAGTGGGGCACCCATGTACTCAATGTCTTGAAATGATAAATACTGCAATTCCCAAGGCTGCTGTCCGACCAATTTGGTTAAAGAGCTCAGCGTATTATTCTCGCTAAGTTGAAAATTATCTGCAGACGTTGGATTTCCAAGCAACCAATCTTGGAGGTGCTCTATGGGAATGGTTAACCCTGTTAATTGTTCAATTAATACATCGGCACTGGCGTGAGAAAGGTTTTGCCCATCATAGGTTTCGACAGTCGTACCCTTAGGGGTGACAGATAGGTTTAGGACGGTTTGACCAATGAAGGTGCTTAAACGTAACTGACTTGCGTCTGGGTTGTGCTTCCACTGAAAATTAAGAGACTGCCTTTGTTCTGGTGCGATGTAGCCCAGCTTTCCAACCGATTGATATTGCTTGATTGATTCAAGTTTTAGCTGATGCGCTTGCCATTCCACGCTGGTTTGGCTTTCAGGTAAGGTTGAACAACCCGAGAGAAAAAAGAAACAGAGAGCAAAAGGTAGAAGTCGTCGAAAGTTAATCATAACTGGTTGCGCTTTAAACAATTGTCGATGGCTAATAGCCCTAACTATATCATTGATATCACGAACTCAGTAAAACAAATAGCCTTCGCCCTTTTAATAACGAAAGGCATCAAGTAAAATTCTGAACCAATTTGTATTTCCCTTAGTTTGAGAACCTTCTATACATGTCCCTGCTCGTTATTGGCATTAATCACAATACAGCGTCTGTTGACTTGCGTGAGAGAGTGGCGTTTGGCCCTGATAAACTCTCAGATGCGTTAACGCAGCTAGAAGCGAACGCAAATGTGAATGGCAGTGTCATTTTATCTACGTGCAACCGCACAGAGATTTATTGTGATACGAAAACGGCATCGAAAAACAAGGTGATTGATTGGCTAACACAGTTTCATCAAGTTAGCCCTGAAGAATTAAAACCGAGCATCTATGTGCATGAAGAGCAAGCTGCGATTCGACATCTCATGCGAGTGTCCTGTGGATTAGACTCTTTGGTATTGGGCGAGCCGCAAATTTTGGGTCAGGTGAAACAAGCCTATTCAGATGCGCGTGAAGCAAAATCGGTCAATGCCACTGCAGAGAAGCTGTTCCAAAAAACCTTCTCAGTTGCAAAGCGAGTTCGTACTGAAACAGAAATAGGCAGTAGCGCGGTGTCTGTTGCCTATGCGGCTTGCACGTTAGCAAAACACATCTTTGAGTCCTTGGCTGATTCAACCGTGTTGCTTGTGGGAGCCGGAGAAACCATTGAGCTTGTGGCTAAGCACTTAGCGAGTAATGGTTGTACAAAGATCATTGTTGCTAACCGAACCCGAGAGCGTGCACAAGGCCTTGCGGAACAGTTTGGTGCACAGGTCATTAGCTTAGAAGAGATCCCAGAGCATTTGCCAAAAGCCGACATCGTGATCAGTTCTACGGCGAGTCCGCTTCCTATCATAGGAAAAGGTATGGTCGAATCCGCGCTCAAAACGCGTAAACATCAACCCATCTTGTTCGTCGATATTGCGGTTCCAAGAGATATTGAGTCACAAGTAGGCGACCTTAACGATGCTTACCTATATACTGTCGACGATCTTCAGTCCATTGTAGATAGTAATATTGAGCAGCGAAAAGTCGAAGCGATACAAGCTGAAGCCATTGTAAGTGAAGAAAGTGCCTCATTTATGACATGGCTAAGGTCACTTCAAGCGGTAGATAGTATTAGAGAATATAGAAAATCTTCCGATGAAATTCGAGAGGAATTGCTAGCAAGAAGCGTACAGTCTCTATTAGCCGGTGGAGAGCCAGAAAAGGTATTGCTTGAACTCAGTAATAAGCTAACAAACAGACTGATACATGCACCGACTCGCGCACTTCAGAGTGCAGCAGAGCAAGGGGAACCCGCAAAACTTGCCGTAATAAGGCAAAGTCTCGGGTTAGACGAACTAAAGTAGTCATAAACCGACCGCTCAAAAAATAGAATTTTATTTAGAAGGTCACTTATACAGTGACCTTTGTAACCTAAGTTAAGAAAAGAATTATGAAAGCATCGATTTTAGTAAAGCTTGAAACACTCGTTGAACGCTATGAAGAAGTTCAACATCTACTTGGTGACCCAGATGTCATTGGTGACCAAAACAAATTCCGAGCTCTTTCACGTGAGTATTCTCAACTTGAAGAAGTGACTCAGTGCTTTCAAGCCTATCAGCAAGCTCAAGGAGATCTCGAAGCCGCTGAAGAGATGGCGAAAGAAGACGACGCTGAAATGCGTGAGATGGCACAAGAAGAAATTAAAGAAGCAAAAACGACTATCGAGCGACTGGCTGATGAATTGCAAATTCTACTATTGCCAAAAGATCCCAATGATGAGCGCAACTGTTTCCTAGAAATTCGAGCGGGAGCCGGTGGTGATGAAGCGGGTATCTTCGCAGGTAACCTTTTCCGTATGTACTCTAAGTTTGCTGAGAAGAAAGGTTGGCGCGTTGAAGTGATGAGCAGTAACAACTCAGAGCAAGGCGGCTTTAAAGAAATGATTGCTAAAATCAGTGGCGAAGCTGTTTACGGGACAATGAAGTTTGAATCAGGCGGACACCGAGTTCAACGCGTACCAGAAACAGAATCGCAGGGTCGCGTTCATACGTCTGCGTGTACCGTTGCGATTATGCCTGAAATCCCAGAAGCGGATTTACCTGAAATCAAAGCTGGTGATCTAAAAATCGATACCTTCCGTGCATCGGGCGCAGGTGGTCAGCACGTTAACACGACTGATTCTGCTATTCGTATTACTCACTTACCAACGGGTACTGTCGTCGAGTGTCAAGATGAGCGTTCACAGCACAAGAACAAAGCGAAAGCGATGACAGTGTTGGCCGCTCGTATCGTTCAGGCGGAAGAAGCGCGTCGTGCGGCTGAAGTCTCTGATACTCGTCGTAACCTTCTTGGCTCTGGTGATCGTAGTGACCGCATTCGTACTTACAACTACCCACAAGGTCGAGTTTCAGATCACCGTATAAACTTGACTCTATACCGCCTTTCAGAAGTACTAGAAGGCGATCTACAAAGCCTTGTTGACCCAGTCATTCAAGAGCACCAAGCAGACCAACTCGCTGCACTTGCAGACAATAACTAGGTTAGCGTTATTCGTGTCGACTGTAGAACAAACGATGAAGAGCGCAACCAGCGCTCTTGAACAAAGCGGCAGCGAATCGCCGAATTTAGATGCCGGTGTGCTGCTTTGCCACTCTTTAGACAAACCTCGCTCATTTTTACTTACTTGGCCAGATAAAGAGTTGACGGAACTCGAGCTGTCGGGCTTTGAGCCGTTATTGCAACGCCGTATTAACGGTGAACCCATCGCGTATATTGTGGGGGAAAGAGAGTTTTGGTCATTACCGCTTAAGGTGTCTCCGACCACTTTAATCCCTCGTCCAGATACTGAACGCCTAGTTGAAGTGGCATTGGATAAATCCACTGGTCAATCTGGTCCTATCCTAGATTTAGGGACAGGAACGGGGGCGATTGCGCTCGCTTTAGCGTCTGAGTTACCAGAACGTGAGGTGGTTGGGGTAGACTTAAAAGTAGAGGCTCAACACCTTGCAACCGAAAATGCGCAAAGCCTCAATATCCGAAATACACAGTTTTTGTCTGGAAGTTGGTTTTCCCCTCTTGAAGATGGAACAAAGTTTGCTTTAATCGTTTCTAATCCACCGTATATTGATGAGGCCGATCCACACCTGTCCCAAGGCGATGTGCGTTTTGAACCCATGAGTGCCTTAGTAGCAAAAGAGAACGGACTTGCTGATATCCGTCATATCACGCAAACCGCGGTCGACTATCTAGAAGAAGATGGCTGGTTGATGTTTGAACATGGATTTGAGCAAGGCCGACGGGTTCGTGACATATTGGCAGCATCGGGTTATCAAGGCATTGAAACAGTAAAAGATTATGGAAATAACGATCGAGTTACCTTCGGTCAATGGAAGAAAAAATAAATAAGAGAGATAGCAATGTACGAAGGACTTAAACATTTTCACATGCTGACAATAGCACTGAGCGCGACCCTTTTATCGGTTCGCTACGGCTTGATGATGGCAGACTCTAAATTATTGAATAACCCAGTGTTAAAGCGCTTCCCGCATATCAATGATACGTTATTGTTACTGTCTGGTTTTGGTTTGATGTACATCACAGGTTTCAGCCCACTAAGCCCGAACGGCGCTTGGTTAATGGAGAAGTTTACCTGTATTTTGGCGTATATCGCGTTGGGCTTCTTTGCCTTGAAATTAGGTCGCAATAAACTATTGAGAACGTTCTCTTTCTTGGGCGCGTTAGGTTGGCTGATCATGGCCGCCAAAGTGGCGTTGACAAAAACACCGATCTTTTTAGGTTAACAAATCAAGGTGGTTTTCTTGCAACGCACTTGAACACTAATAAGCAAAATGATCATGGGGAGTAAAAAGGTTCCTATGATCCATTTGCAAACCAAGTGCAAGGCAGAGTGAGTTTTATAGGGCGTCTATTTCATGAAAATCCATGAAAGTGATCGCTAATGTAGAGCCCAATCCACACTAAATGAATGAAGAATAGGTAAAGGCAATAGTTGATGTTGGAACTATTTGACGAAGATTTTGATTCGATGGAACTCGCGGAAGGGGCATTAATGCTCAATAAAGCAGTGAACCCAGAGACAGAGAAAAAATGGGCCGAAAATGAGCTCGAACGTCTATTTGTGGAAGCGGAATTAGCGCTATGCCATGAAGTAGATGAAAAGTTAAAGTTTGAAGCCTTTCTAAGACTCTTCTATCAGGAGTGGGGTTTTCAGGGGGACAAAGACGCCTATTTTAACTCTAACAATGCGTTTATCGACAAAGTATTAGAGCGCCGTAAAGGCATCCCTGTCAGTTTGGGTGCGCTTATTTTATACCTCGGACGCAAGCTAGGGTTTCCTATTGAAGGGGTGACTTTCCCAACGCAGTTTATTCTCAAACTGACTTGGTACGGTGAAAAGCCAGTGTATGTTAACCCGTTCGATGGAGAGTATGTCTCTCTGCACACGCTAACATCTTGGTTAAAAGGACAAGAAGGGCAACTGGCAAAAGTGAAGTCGAAGCACCTTGATGCCGCGGATAATCCGACAGTCATTGGTCGTTGGTTAGCGCTGCTGAAAAGCTCTCTTCTCAGAGAAGAGCGCTATACTTTGGCTTTGCAGTGTTCGAACCTTGCGTTAACGTTTGTCCCAGACGACCCATATGAGATACGTGACAGAGGCTACATCTATCAGCAGTTAGATTGCCATCAAATCGCCACATTAGATTTTCAGTATTTCGTTGACCAGTGCCCAGACGATCCCGCCGCTGAATTGTTGAAGAACCAAATCAGTGCAATGAGTGAAACAGCGGTTGTCATCCATTAATAGACCAAGGCGAATTTTCTTGATGAGTGGCAACTGATGGCCTTCATCAAATATAAGAAATTAAAGCCCTGAGCCATAACTTTATAGAGAGATTAAAATGGAACAAAAAGTAGTTAACGTTGGTGATATTCCAGTAGCTAACGATAAGCCATTTACTTTGTTTGCTGGAATGAATGTTCTAGAGTCTCGTGATCTAGCCATGCAAATCTGTGAGCACTATGTAAAAGTCACTGAGAAGTTGGGCATCCCGTACGTATTCAAAGCGTCATTTGATAAAGCCAACCGAAGCTCTGTGCATTCTTACCGTGGCCCTGGTTTGGAAGAAGGCATGAAAATCTTCCAAGAGCTTAAAGAGACGTTTGGTGTAAAAATCATTACTGACATCCACACCGAAGCTCAGGCACAGCCAGTTGCAGATGTTGTTGATGTCATTCAGTTACCTGCATTTCTTGCTCGCCAAACTGACCTAGTAGAAGCGATGGCGAAAACGGGTTCGGTCATCAATGTTAAGAAACCACAGTTCATGAGCCCGAACCAAGTGGGGAACATCGTTGATAAGTTTGCTGAATGTGGCAACGAGAATATCATTCTTTGTGAGCGTGGTTCATGCATGGGCTATGACAACCTAGTCGTGGATATGCTTGGTTTTGGCGTGATGAAAAAGGCTTCAAACGGCAGCCCAATCATCTTTGATGTGACGCATGCACTTCAGATGCGTGATCCTTCTGGTGCTGCTTCAGGTGGTCGTCGTGAGCAGACGGTTGAGCTGGCTAAAGCGGGTCTAGCAACGGGTATTGCAGGTCTCTTTATTGAAGCACACCCTAACCCAGACAAAGCACTGTGTGATGGGCCTTCTGCATTGCCGCTTGATAAACTTGAACCATTCTTAGCGCAAATGAAATCGCTAGATGACTTGATTAAAGGTTTTGATTCTATTGATATTAGATAGTATCGAGACTCACTTCGAGTCAATATATTGAATACTTAGCCAGCTCGTCGCTGGCTTTTTTGTGCGTCAAGTTTGTCCCTGTCCAGATAGATATAAAGTCCCGAATAAGAAAAAACTTTCCATATATGCCTTACTTCACAGTAAAACGTTTGCCTGTGATCCATTGAAATTTGATATGAAAACTCGCTGAACTGTTACAGGTTATTCACGGTTTTTAGGAGATCTAGTTAACATAAATATGAAATCAGCATGTTCGGGTTGCTCTGTTAATTTAAACTAGTTCAAGTTTTATAGAGCCATAAGCACCGAAACCTCGGTGAAGACTATTCTTTATGGATCGATATTTACGCAGTGGATCCCCCAACAGTTCAAAGGTATGACAATGAAGCAAGGCCTAATTCTAAAAACGACGCTAAGCGCAGCAATTCTTGCCACTCTAGCGGGTTGTGCAACTCAACCAGCACACGAGTGGGACGCAGATACTACATATAAACTGACTGTTTTACACACCAATGACCACCATGGTCGTTTCTGGCAGAACAAATACGGCGAGTACGGTATGGCCGCTCGTAAAACATTAATCGACGAATTGCGTACAGAAATTCGTGCTGAAGGCGGCAGTGTTCTACTACTATCTGGCGGCGATATCAACACTGGTGTGCCTGAGTCTGATCTTCAAGATGCAGAACCAGATTTCAAAGGCATGAACAAGATTGGCTACGATGCAATGGCATTGGGTAACCATGAGTTCGATAACTCTCTAGACGTGCTAGCAAAACAAATCGATTGGGCAAACTTCCCAATGCTGTCTGCGAATATCTACGACAAAGCATCGGGTGAGCGCAAGTTCCAAGCCTATGAAATGTTTGAGAAACAAGGCATCAAGATCGCCGTGATTGGTTTAACAACTGAAGATACAGCGAAGATTGGTAACCCAGAGTTCATCGCCAGCATTGATTTCCGTGATCCAAAAGCGGAAGCGAAGAAATTGATTGCTGAGCTAGAAGAAACGGAAAAACCTGACTTGATCTTCGCTGTGACGCACATGGGTCACTATGAAGACGGCAAGCGTGGCATTAACGCGCCAGGTGATGTTGCTTTAGCGCGCTATCTTGATGAAGGGTCTCTGGACATGATCGTTGGTGGTCACTCTCAAGAGCCTGTATGTATGGAAGCACCAAATGTCGTGACGAAGAAATTCAAACCAAGTGACGAGTGTAAGCCAGACATGCAAAACGGTACTTACATCGTTCAGGCTCACGAGTGGGGCAAATACGTTGGCCGTGCTGATTACGAGTTCCGCAATGGTGAACTAGAAATGGTGAGCTACGATCTCATTCCTGTGAACCTTAAGAAAAAGGTCAAGGTTGATGGCAAGAAGCAACGCGTTCTGATTGAAGAAGAAATTGCTCAAGACGAAGAGTTACTCGAATTCTTGCGTCCTTATCAAGAACAAGGCCAAGCGCAACTCAACGTTAAAATCGCTGAGATCAACGGCAAGTTAGAGGGTGATCGAAACGTCGTTCGCTTCCAACAGACGAATCTAGGTCGTTTGATTGCAACAGCGCATATGGAGCGAGCACAGGCTGATTTCGCTGTGATGAACTCTGGCGGCGTACGTGATTCAATTGAGTATGGTGATGTTACTTACAAAGACGTACTCATTGTTCAACCATTTGCCAATATCCTTACGTACACGGATATGTCAGGTGCTGAAGTCATTGATTACCTAAACGTTGTCGCAACCAAGCCCGTTGACTCTGGTGCATATGCTCAGTTTGCAGGCATTTCTATGACCGTTGAAAACGGTGAAGTCTCCAATGTTTTCATTGGTGGTAAGCAGTTACGCCTTGATGATACGTACCGCTTTACTGTACCTAGCTACAATGCAGCGGGTGGTGACGGTTACCCTAAACTGACCGGTCATGCTGGTCATGTGAATACGGGCTTTGTTGATGCGGAAGTACTGAAAGACTACCTAGAAGCAAACAGCCCGGTTGATGTAAACCTTTACGCACCATCAGGTGAAATGGTTTACAAGTAACTAAGCGGTAAAATGATTTCACAACGAAACCGTTGAGGCTTACCTCAATGAAGCGTTGAAATCGAATCAAGCGGTGCACAGTGTGCATCGCTTTTTTTTGGTTCATCG
>NZ_MCWZ01000010.1 GCF_002877365.1 Vibrio sp. 10N.261.55.A7 | reverse complement strand
AAATACGACAAATTTATTTAAGTTTATCTAAAACCCTTTTTTCTGAGATGTCCAACGCTATTTTTTTAGGCTCTTATCCCTGATATTCTCCGGACAAAATCCATCTCATCAGTAACAAAAACACCTTAATTGGTATAAAATCACTTCTTTGTATCGATAAAATTAGGAACGCTCGGCAATGGCTGAATACGTATATACCATGTCTCGGGTTGGCAAAACTGTGCCACCGAAACGTCAGATTCTAAAAGACATCTCTCTTAGCTTTTTTCCTGGCGCCAAAATTGGTGTTTTAGGTCTTAATGGTTCAGGTAAATCAACCCTACTGCGCATCATGGCAGGCATTGATACCGACATTGATGGTGAAGCACGTGCACAGCAAGGCCTTAAAGTAGGTTACCTGCCGCAAGAACCTGTACTAGACGAATCTAAAACCGTTCGTGAAATCGTAGAAGAAGCGGTTTCTGACGTTGCAGACGCACTTAAGCGTATCGATGCGGTTTACGCTGCGTACGCAGAACCAGATGCAGACTTCGATGCACTTGCAAAAGAGCAAGGCGAACTAGAAGCTCTGATTCAAGCAAAAGATGGTCACAATCTAGAGACCGCTTTAGAGCGCGCAGCAGACGCTCTTCGCCTTCCTGAGTGGGATGCGAAAATTGAATTCCTATCGGGTGGTGAACGCCGCCGTGTTGCTATCTGTCGTCTACTTCTTGAAAAGCCTGACATGTTGCTTCTTGATGAACCAACTAACCACTTGGATGCGGAATCTGTTGCTTGGCTTGAGCATTTCCTCGTTGATTACAGTGGTACTGTTGTGGCAATTACCCATGACCGTTACTTCCTTGATAACGCAGCAGGTTGGATTCTTGAGCTCGACCGCGGTGAAGGTATTCCATGGCAAGGTAACTACACGTCTTGGCTAGAACAGAAAGACGAGCGTCTTAAGCAAGAAAAAGCGGGCGAAAGCGCTCGTCAAAAGACAATCGAGAAAGAACTTGAATGGGTTCGTCAAAACCCTAAAGGTCGTCAAGCTAAGTCTAAAGCTCGTATGGCTCGTTTTGAAGAACTGACGACAGGTCAATACCAAAAGCGTAACGAAACCAACGAACTGTTCATCCCGCCAGGTGAGCGTCTAGGTGACAAAGTGCTTGAAGTGAAGAATCTAACGAAGTCATTCGGTGATCGTGTTCTTATCGACGACCTATCGTTCAGCATGCCTAAGGGCGCGATCGTGGGTATCGTGGGTGCCAACGGCGCAGGTAAATCAACACTATTCAAGATGCTAAGCGGCGCAGAGCAACCAGACTCCGGTACGGTTGAACTAGGCGAAACAGTTAAGCTGGCTTCTGTTGATCAGTTCCGTGACAGCATGGACGATACCAAAACGGTATTCCAAGAGATCTCTGAAGGCGCTGATATCATTAAGATCAACAACTTCGAAATCCCAGCTCGTGCATACTGCTCTCGTTTTAACTTCAAGGGCAACGACCAACAGAAGATCATTGGTGAGCTATCTGGTGGTGAACGTAACCGTGTTCACTTAGCAAAACTGCTAAAGGCGGGCGGTAACGTACTGTTACTCGATGAGCCAACCAATGACCTAGACGTTGAAACACTGCGTGCACTAGAAGAAGCGCTTCTGGAATTCCCTGGCTGCGCAATGGTTATCTCGCATGACCGTTGGTTCCTAGACCGTATTGCTACTCACATTCTAGATTACCGCGACGAAGGCCAAGTCAACTTCTACGAAGGCAACTATACTGAATACAGTGAGTGGCTGAAGAAAACACTTGGTGCTCAAGCTGCAGAGCCTCACCGCATCAAGTACAAGCGTATCGCCAAATAGTGATCGATTAACTATTGGTATGTATATTCAAAGGCCACACTTATTTGTGGCCTTTTTGTTTTCTAACGGTGCATTTCCTATGTATATGGGAAAGTGTTTCTAAGAGCAGCAACACATTGATTGCCTAATATCTTTGCTATGCTAAACAGAGACTCAAATACAACCTCAGTTAGAACATGTCAGGCTTCCGTTTAAAGCCAGTAAGATAGAGAGATGACTATGATTGAAAAACGTCGCTTTTCGAGAGTGATTTATCGAGCACCCGCAGAAATATCGCAGGGCAAGCTTTCTGTTGCTTCGACGATTCAAGATCTCTCGCTACATGGCTTGCTGCTTAGTGCAGAGCCCAATTGCAGTGAACTCAACTTAGATGTGATGGCCGACATTCAGTTTTCGCTTCCCGAAAGCGACATCATTATTGAAATGGCCGTTAATATCATTGGTATCGAAAACAACATCGTTCGTGCCAGCATCGACCACATTGACATCGACAGTATCGGTCACCTGAAACGATTGATAGAACTTAATGTGGGTGATGACAGCTTGTTGCATCGAGATATTGAGCATCTGTCCGATCTGGGTGAACACATCTAAGCGACTTGCTCCGTTATTGTAAAAACGAAAAGAGCGACCTTAGTCGCTCTTTCTTTTTTACATTGATCATCTCAATAAAGAAGAATCAAACTCACCCGCGATGAATGGCGTCGTTCGCCTGTTTCAACAAATTCTGACTCTCATTCATGAACTGAGAAGAGTACTCTCCGAACCAATCACTCACTTCATTAAAGTTTTCGATAAAGGCTGTCTTATCTTTGCCTTCTAGAATACTTAACGCATCGCCAAAACACTGATGGAAACGCTTGATCATGTCGATGTTATCTTGAGATGAGAAGATGATATCGCCATACAAATTCGGGTCTTGACCAAACAAACGCCCAACCATCGCAAGCTCCAAGCGATAAATAGGCGAGCTCAGTTGAAGAAGTTGATCAATATTTGGGTTCTCTTTACTTAGGTGCAGGCCGTAGGCGAAAGAAGTAAAGTGTCGCAAGGCTTGAATCAACGTCATGCCATGATCATGCTCACTGGCGTCTATTTCGCACAGCGAAGCGCCCCAAATACCAAACTGTTTCAATAGCCACTGATAACTCTCTTCGCCACGCCCGTTACAGTAAACAATAACCTGTTTAGCTAGGCTTGGAACATCAGGGCCAAACATAGGGTGCAAACCAACAACCGGGCCTTGATGCACCTCCATCATGGTTTGTAACGGCTTGGATTTTATCGACGTCAAATCGCACAGAATGCAATCGTCTGGTAAGTTTGATAGCTTTTCAATGACGCCTTGAGTTAAGTGAATAGGAACGGTGACAACCACCAGCCCGGCGTTATCCAAGATTTCATCCGCTCTATCCCAGTCTTGACTGCCTAGAACCTTCACTTGGTAGCCAGACAACGTGAACATTCTTCCGAATAAACCACCTAGCTGGCCTTTACCACCAACAATGACGACAGAGCGCAATTCAGGGTTTAGGCATTTAAAGCCCGAGTCTTTTTCACTGGCGTAAGATTCTCGCATCGTTCGACGAAGAATATCTTCAATAAGCTGAGGTGGAACACCTTTCTTTTCCGCTTCTTCTCGGCGAGAAGCCAACATAGCCGCTTCTCTATCCGGAGCATAAATGGGCAGCCCATGCTCACTCTTCACTTCGCCCACTTTCTCAACCAGTGACAAGCGTTGTGCCAATAAATCCAGTATTTGTTTATCTACAACGTCAATTTGGTCACGCAACTCGTTTAACTCAACGGCCATGCTAATTCCTTTCCTATCCTTTCAAGCGGTTTTCCAAAAATGGCACTAACTCTATGTGCGTATGACGCAATAGTGCCTCAGTTGACTGCCAATTGATACACGCATCCGTAATCGAAATGCCGTACTGCATTTCACTGAGAGGCAAGTCTGAAGATTGATTACCTTCATTAATATGGCTTTCTATCATTAGGCCAATAATCGATTGATTGCCTTCACGAATTTGGTGAATAACATCTTCAGCCACGAGCGGCTGACGACGGTAATCTTTGCGCGAATTAGCATGACTGCAGTCGACCATAAGCGACGCATCAAGACCGAATTTCGCCATGTCTTGCTCACATTCTGTCACCGACACTGAATCGTAATTGGTTTGCTTACCACCACGTAAAATAACGTGGCCATTTGGGTTACCTTGAGTGGTCAGCAATGCCACCTGACCTTCACGGTTAATCCCCATAAAACGGTGTCCTGACGAGGCCGCTTGCATCGCATTAATCGCTGTAGAAAGGCTGCCATCAGTACCATTTTTAAAACCAATTGGCATAGACAGACCACTCGCCATTTCTCGGTGTGTCTGTGACTCAGTCGTTCGAGCACCAATCGCTGCCCAACTGAATGTATCGGCGAGGTACTGAGGGCTAATTGGGTCTAACGCTTCCGTCGCTAGAGGAATTTCCATCTCAGCCAACTCGACAAGCAGTTCACGACCAACATGAAGGCCATGCTCAATATCAAATGAGCCGTCTAGGTGAGGGTCATTGATTAAGCCTTTCCAGCCGACGGTTGTTCTTGGCTTTTCAAAGTAAACACGCATAACAATGTAGAGCTGATCACTCAGTTCTTCAGAGAGTTTTTTCAGGCGCTTTGCGTACTCTCGCGCGGCGTCAATGTCATGAATGGAACATGGGCCACAAACAATCAATATGCGGTGATCTTTTTTATGAATAATATTTGATATAGTCTGACGGGACTCTTGGATGAAACGACGAGCTTGATCGCTTAAAGGCAATTTCGCTTTTAGCTCTTCAGGTGTAATTAGGACCTGTTCGTCGGTAATGTTTACATTGCTCAATTCACTTTTCTGCATAACTTAATCCCGTATATTATTATTTACAGCTATCAGATAACTCAACCAAAAGCCTATAGAGCAACAAATTAACAGGATATTTTAATAT
>NZ_MCWZ01000009.1 GCF_002877365.1 Vibrio sp. 10N.261.55.A7 | reverse complement strand
CGCCTATCTTGCAGAGAGAGGAGAACCCACGGAAGTCGAAGAGTTAACCAAGCACAACTGCTTCTTGCACCTTGATTCGTCGACTTGGGAATTTACTAAAGACAACCAGCAAAAATCTGTCGATATTAGCGGGAATATTAAGGCCAATGATATTGGTGTTTTATCTCTTGCGGCTCAACACGGGAAAGGCATTGTTCGCCTGCCCTGCGACTTAGCCAACCCACTAATACGAGAACACAAACTGACGCGAATTTTGGCCGATTACTCCGCACCAAGCAGCGTGTTATGGGCAGTGTACCTGTCACGCAGTTACCAACTGCCCGTCGTTCGACAATTCATTGATTTTCTCGCCAATGAATGGTCTGAAGATATTGAAGAGAGCCAACTGGCTCGTTAGGTGCGCTCAGATTTAGGCAAAAATCTGTTAAAAGCATCGATGAAACTCGTCAGCTCCAGAGGCTTGGTTAATACTTGGTCTACGCCCGCATTCAGAAGCTCATCGTGCGCTTCTTGAAAGGCATCCGCTGTATAGGCAAAAATCGTGACATCTTTTTTTAGGGTCTGCCTGATGTAGTAAGTCGCTTCAACGCCATTCATCTGTGGCATGTGGTTATCCATCAAGATCAGATCATAGTGTTTCTCTGCCGCCATTTCTGTCGCAATAAGGCCGTTTTCAGCGAGATCGACGTGATAACCGAGATCTTCACAAAACCGTTTTGCAATGAAAGCATTCACCGTATTGTCTTCCGCAATCAGAACTCTCTGCCCTCTCACATCAAGTACTTCTTGATTTGAATTGCTGTTCATTTCCACCGGGCCGCGGGAAACCGTCGATACAATGGGAACAACAACAGTAAACAAGGATCCAACGCCCACTTCGCTCTCTAACGATACGCTGCCACCCATCAGCCGAACCAGTTTCTTGACGATCGCTAAGCCTAGACCCGTTCCACCAAATTTTCGAGTCGTGGTCGTATCCACTTGTTCAAAAGAGTTAAAAATATTAACTTGATCTCCAGCGGGTATCCCTAAGCCTGAATCCATAACAGACAGCAGTAACTCATGATTCTTTTGTTTTAGAGCCACTCGAACAACGATATGCCCTTGTTCGGTGAATTTCGCCGCGTTGCCGACCAAATTAAACAAAATCTGCCTAAGCCTTGCGCTATCACCCATGAACTCAACATCTTCTGGCACTTCATTTTGCACCATCAGGTCAACGCCTTTCTCCTTTATCATCGGCTCTAAAGTCTGGCACACCGGTGAAGTAACCTGTTCGATTGAGAATGGCTCTTGCTTCAGTTCCAGCTTGTTTTCTTCAATTCGCGTAAAATCTAAAATGTCATTGATGATAGTGAGCAGGTGTTGACCGGAGCTAAGAATAATACCTGCATGTGCTTTTGTTGTGGCTTCTTTGGTCTCGTTTTCTATGATTTGAGCAATGCCCAAAACACCGTTCAGTGGGGTTCGAATCTCATGACTCATTGTCGATAGAAATTCACTTTTCGCCTTGACTGCCGACTCCGCTTTTACCTTCTCTTGTTTTAACATCTGGTTAGAGTCACGCAACTTTTTGTCGTTCGAATACAAGTTTTCAGCCATATCACCAAACGCCATAGCCAATTTGGCCACCTCATCTTTGGAAACGGCTTTGCCTCCTTGGTCTAGCGCTAATTTTCCTTCCGTTAAATTACCCGTAGAGATATGGTTAGTCGCCGTGAGTAGGGTATGAATTCGCTGTTTCAAGCGGGTGGAAGACCAAATAGCGACAAAGCTGGTCACCAAAGCAGACAGAATGCTGCCGATAATCAGGCCGAGGAATGTCGTCTTCGCAGATCGATCGGACACCAATACTCGAACGTTTATGAGCTTCTCTTCAACATCGATAAAATGAGTTAGCTCTTCTCGTATTGCGTCGATAATTTCCTTCCCGACCTCCAGCTGAACGAGATGCACGACACTTTGCATATCCGCAAGACCTTGATTCACCTTAAGCCGTTGAACAATTTCTTTCTGCCCAGCAGTGTCTAACCATTGCTGGTGCAGTTTCTTTATGAGAGCGAGCCTTATTACTTGAGGAGGGTTATCACTCACTTGCTCAGAGAGGATGTCTAATTTTTCATTCCACAAGAGCAGTGATCGGTCATAAGGTTCTAAAAAGTGGTCATAACCCGTGATTAAGAAACCACGTTGGCCAGTTTCCATGTCTACCACTAAGGTCAACAGTTCTTGCGCTCTTGCTATCGCTTTATGCGTATGCGCAACCCAATGGTTATGATTAGCCATTGATTGAGTGTTGGTATACACATACATAGAAACAAATAGCATCAGTACAACGGGGATTGAAAAGATCGTAATCAGTTTCTTTTGAATTGAAATCTCGTCAAACCAACGAACAATGTTGAACATGTGCATTCCGTGCCATTGATAAAGATAACAATATTGTAGGCTATTTTCATTGGCGAATATGGGCCATTTGAGTGACCCATACTTATTTCATGCGCTTTCACGTTAAATACATATCTAGGTAACATTCAATATGGACGAAAGTGCTAGGTCGCCGAGCAATTGAGTTCTTTTGATTCCGTTGCTATGCACGCGCCGTTAGTCTCTTTAAGAGCTGATTTTTCATCTAACTTTCCACTCAAGCGAGTGAGTACCAACGCAATGAGTACAATCACAGCCCCAACCCAAGGCGTATGCATTAAGCCCGCTTTTGCCACGATAAGACCGCCTCCCCATGAACCCAGCGCGATACCAACATTAAACGCCGCAATATTTAATCCTGAAGCGACATCGACAGCATCTGGTGTGTGCTTCTCCGCGAGCTTCACGACATAAACCTGCAACCCTGGCACGTTCCCAAAAGCAAACGCTCCCCAAACTAAAATAGTAACGACCGCCGCAATAGGATTCACCGCGGTGACATTAAACACGAGCAATACAGCGGCTAGGCCAGAGAAAATGATAGACAGCGCTTTGATAGGGCCAACCTTATCGGCCATTTTGCCACCCCAGATATTACCAATCGCAACCGACACCCCATAAACCAGCATGATCAACCCTATCGCGCTTGAGCCAAATCCAGATACTTGCTCCAAAATTGGGGCCAAAAACGTAAACGCCGTAAACGTACCGCCATAACCCAGAGCCGTAATGGCATACACCAACAGTAAGCGAGGCTGAGCAAGAACTTTAACTTGCGATGACAACTTTGCAGCAGGTGGCTGCTTGAGATTATTTGGCACCAGTAGCGCGCTGCCAATTAAGGCAATCAAACCCAGCACGGCAACAATCAAGAATGTGGCTTGCCAACCGAACGTTTGACCAATGTATGTACCAAGAGGCACGCCCGTGACTAACGCGACGGTTAAGCCAGTAAACATGATGGCAATCGCGCTGGCGGCTTTCTCTTTCTCGACCAATCCTGTCGCGATGGTGGAGCCAATCGAAAAGAACACACCATGAGCTAAGCCCGTTAAGATACGAGCGATCACTAACGTTTCATAACCCGGCGCCTGCCAAGCCAACAGATTACCAGCAACGAACAAAGACATGACCGACAACAACACGTATTTGCGATTCCACTTTCCTGTCAGAGCCGTGAGTACCGGCGCGCCTATTGCCACACCGAGAGCATATAAGCTTACTAAAAGACCCGCTGAAGGGATCGATACGGCTAAATCTGAAGCCATCGTTGGTATCAAACCAACAATGACAAATTCTGTGGTTCCTATGGCAAAGGCGCTGAGCGTCAATGCAAGAAGTGCTAATGGCATATTACTTTCTCTCGTTTTTATTTAATGGTGAGGCTTGAATCGACTCGCCTCTTTTCTTGCGGAGAATTATGGGCCTATCAACTATTGTGAAAAATAGTGTTTTTAACAAATGGCTTTTGTTATAAATGCAATAATAGAAATCAATCACTCTTGATAAAGGATCGCCTATGTTGACCCGCTCTGATGATTTAGAAATCTTACTTGCTGTTGTCGATAGTGGGGGGTTCTCAGCGGCAGCCGACTCTCTGGATCTGCAAGTCGCTCGCGTCTCTCGCGCCGTTAGCAAAATCGAAAAAACACTCGGCGTTTCTGTTCTTAATCGCACAACAAGGCGAGTCGAACTAACAGACGAAGGAAGGGAATTCGTTAAGTCAGTACGATCAGGCATAGTGCAGATTCAGCGCGCGGAAGAAGAGATCATCTCTCGCGGTGAGTTGCCTAAAGGGCGCTTACGTGTGGACGCAGCCAGCCCGTTTGTGTTTCACCAGTTGATTCCTCTCATTCAAGAGTTCAAACAAACTTACCCCGACATTCAACTCGAACTCACCTCAAATGAAGGGTTCGTTGATCTCATCGAGAAGAAAACAGACCTGGCGATTCGTATTGGAAAACTCAACGATTCAACCCTACACGCAAGAGCACTGGGTAAAAGCCCACTCTACATCGTCGCCTCACCTGATTACCTTGCTCGTCGAGGGTTACCAAAACAAACGAGCGACCTTTCAACCCATGAAACGATCGGGTTTTCTGGGCCCAAAATACTGAATCATTGGCCATTAAAAGGGTTTGAGTCACTCACTCCGACCCTAACTTCAAGCAATGGGGAAACCGTTAGGCAGCTTGTATTGTCTGGTAATGGGATCGCGTGCTTGTCGGGATTTATGGTGAAGAAAGACATAGAAGAAGGCCGTCTTGTCTCTTTGTTTGAAAAGGATAAATTCTTCGATACTGGGCGAGAGCAGGTTAACGCTGTTTATTATAAATCGTCGTCGGTCGCCAAACGTATTTCAGCGTTTATCGACTTTATTCAGCCAAGACTGTCGCTATAAAGGTGTCATTACGATTTAGGTGACTTTAGCTATTTCTTTGTCCCCTAGCCTACTCATCTTCGCTTTTTGCACGCGTTAGCTCTGAGTCCTTCGTCCTTAGTCCTTAGTCCTTAGCCCATGGAAATGATCAATACGGAAGAGCGTCGACTCTTCCGTATCCGTCGTAAACCAACCAATGTCTAGGGTCTGTTGCGCACTCATTGTTATTGAAAAACAAGCACTGACTTGGTGACCGCCGTTACGCTTGAACGATGTTTTCCCCAACGCCATAGGCTATTACGCGAGAGATTTCGGTTAAGGTGCGATCAGACTCGGCTTGCCAGTGGTTGAATGCCCGTTGAATCGCCAGCAAGCTGCGTTTGCTATACAAACCACCTTCAATGATACTCTGCGCTCTTAAATAGCTTTCAATGTCGCCAGTCAAAATAAAAGTGTCCTTGCCCATTTGACGAAGAGCGTAAGGGCCAGTATTTCCACCAAGGCGTTCACCGTGTTTCTTCAGGTAAAGCCAAAGATTGATGATGTCGTCTTCAGGCCAGTTCGCAATGAACTTTGCAAAGCTCCCATGCTCTCGTTGAACATTGCGAATCATTTGTGCGTTAGCAGGAATGGTTTTTACTTTGGTAAAGTTGCGCACAATTCTCGTGTCTTGGGCTTTGCGCTCTAGCATATCCGTTGGCATCAGTAGCAGCTTCTCGATATTGAAATCCCAAAACACTTCCTCAAATGAAGGCCACTTGTTGTGTATCACTCGCCATACAAAACCAGACTGAAAAATTGACTTGGTAAACTGAGCCAGGAATCGATCATCCGAAATAGACGCCAACTGAGCATGGCTCAATGGTTCTAGCAAAAGAGATTCGAGCGCGGCTTCACCCCCTTTACGTTGGCAAGCTCGATGATAAATGTCGTCAAAAGATTCGTAGTTCATGAATAATGGGTCACTTGATTTAGAGTCGATGTAGATTACCCGACCTTTCGGTATATTTCCTTTGATTTTTTCTCTTACCACCGCACTGATTTGTGCGATAGCCTTGTTTAAACAGAATAAAAAAGGCGAAGCCACCATCGTTGCTTCGCCTTATATCACGTTAATAAATAACATACGTAAACAATGAATCGGCGATTCAAATTCACATCGTTTTATCTATGGAACAACCACGTTGACTTGGTATGTCTGTCCCGTTTGAATATCGGAAATGATCGCTGTGTCACATGACTCTCCGTTGACGCTGACCGAGGCTGATGTCGCTTCACTGTCTTTCACGTAGTTCACGTTAAAGGTTGCGCCTCTGAACTGACGAGTCGCCGACACGTTACCCCACTCTGACGGCAACTTAGGCTCTACTCTCAACCCCTGATCGCACCCTTTCAAACCAAACATCTGCTCGATCACCATGCGGTAGAACCATGCGCCTGTGCCGGTGTTGAACAGGTTGCTTGAGCGCCCAGCTTGTTTTGGGAATTGATAATAAGCACCACGATAGTAGTTTGGAATGTAAACGGGTAGCTGCCCACGGCGCTCAAACCCTTCAGCTTGATGATCACTGATCATCTTACGCAACACGTTAAAGCCACGATCCGATTCATTGATCGAGTAAAGGCTGGCGGCATAAAACGCAGCAGCGTGATTGTAAACCGAGCCGTTTTCCGCAGAGCCCGGCCACTTCTGGGTAACACGACCCACATCCTCTCGCATTTGAGTAAAGGCCGGCGCATATAGCATCACTCCATATGGCGTATCCAATTGCTCGTCGACTGATTGCAGCATTTTGGCTTGCTGCTCTTGAGTTGGGATCCCCGCGAGCAGTGCCCAACTTTGGGTGTTGAGGAAGATACGGCCTTCTTTGTCCTCTGGCACACCAAACGTGACGCCATCATCCGTAATCCCACGTGCGTACCAATCGCCTTTCCAGAAGTACTCATTGGTGGCGACTTTTAGCTCCGCAACGGTCGATTCAAACTCTTCGATGGTCGCCGCATTATTATGTTTTTTCGAAATGGCAATCCAAACCTGTAACGCATAGCTAAGCGCTTGCGTTAACCAACCTGACACCCCAATCCCTTTTGGCCCAACCATGTTCATAGGGTCACACCAGTCACCTTGAGCGATGAAGGGCAAACCGCGTTGATCTCGAGCGCTCACCAAATGCTTCATGGCTCGGTTCATGTGCTCTAGTACAGTATCCGTCGCGTGGCTGTCTTCCCAACCAACGTATTGTTCGAGAATGGCCCAATCGTTCGTTTCGTTTAGGTACGCATCCAAAATGATGGTTAACCACACAGAATGGTCCGTATGCGGTATTTGATTGATGTATTTCAACTCGGCTTCTGGCGTTAACAACACACCATCAGGCATTTCACCATCTAGTTTTTGCTGAGACAGCGCGGTGAGAATGACCTGTTTCGTTGTCGAGCTATCCACATAAGCCATGCCCATCCCGTCTTGCAGGTAATTTCGTGTTTGTGGATCTGTCGTTAATCGATTGGTGTCACCGTGATAATACACCTGCCTCGGTAGCCAGTGGTTCACAAAGTCATTGAACGTGTCATCCGGTGTCTTAATGTTTAGTACACCGTTTCCTTTCTCTATGTAACGTTGATAGTTTTCTTGCTGCTCAGATAGGGCAACTCCACTGTGCGCTTCTTTTACTTCGGCAATTTCCGCTTTATCTAACGCTGGGCCAAACATCAGGTTAAGCTCTTGGCTTTCCTCTTGGTCCAGTGCGACACAAAACTGCATCGTACAGGTGGGCATTTCATAGATAGCGTCGCCATTGGCTAAGTTTTTCCCGCCTTTTAGTGCATCAGGATTATGCAAACCGCCCTGTCCTTCAAACGCGGGCTGGCTGAGTTCATAAAAGCTTGGGGTACGATCGGCTGAAAGAAAAGTGATGTCTTTTAAATGTTTGTTCCTCTCGTACTGTTCGAGTTTTTGGTATGGCGTAATCGAGGTACACACAATCGCATTCAAATCATGATCAAAATGCGCGCCCATATTCATCCAAGACGCGTAACCCACAGGGAAGTATGGAATGATCGAGATGTTACGTTTGCTCTCGCGTACGTTGAGCACTTTAACATTCCAAAGTTCAACCACATGGCTTTCACTGAGTGACAAGCTAACTTCAACATGCAGGCCATCGTGCTCGACACGCCAGCGAATGTCCGATAGACCCGGTTCAAATTTGAAAGAATCCGGTTCTGTTTTCATAGGCGCAAAGGGCACAGAAAACATCGCGCCAGTATCGTCATCTCTTAGGTAGAAAAATCGACCGGGATGGTGCGCAAAATACGGCTGCTCTGGCTGCATAAAGCTGGTCGCCGCGAGCGTAGGAACATGCGCATACTTCTTTGGCTCAGGATTCATGTACTGCGCAACGGCATAACCTTGGCAGTTCATGTGAATCATCATGTGGCGGTTCCACAAGTAGCCCGCAGAGTTTGGAAGATCAGTCGGCGTTGTCAGCGAAAATCGTGTGCCGTTATCGATAAAGTTGGACATCTATAAGCCTCTTTTTGTCTTTTCTAACGAGTCTACTCAGCCTGCCAACATACATTCGCGATAACCGCTTTAAAGCTTCCACGAGTGGCAAAAGAGAACGTCGTTTTTACGCTCGTCAGATCCACGCCCGCATCAGAGAAGTGTTGGCATGGCACCTGAATTTGAGTGAACTCACCCACCTCTTTGAGTAACGAATGGTTAAGCACGTATTTTGTTGCGTTATCGATATCATCGGAAGGCCCTGCTAGCGTCACAATCAGGCTATCGCTTGCTGGCTCTAACACCTTTAACTCGAACGAAATAACACCATTTTGGTAACGACTAAGATCTTCACCCTCAGCTTGCGATGACTCGACATAGAAGACGCTGTTACCATTTTCAAAATGTAACTCCACGGCATCTTGCTGTTGCTGGTAGTTAACCGGGCTCGTTGATACATTCGCAAGTTCGACAGGGTTATTTCGCGACACTTCCACGCCTTGAGGGTTGCTAGTATCAGCAACCTTGCACACATAGTCTCCGATGGTAGCTTGAACTCCAAACATATGCGTTTGCTGGGTTAACGCCGTTTCCTCACTCATATCGAATTCGATGTTATCAAGGTCGCGATCTTGAACTTTACCCCCATAGTTCAAGCCATATCCGTACTCAAACAACGGTTTGTGCTCTCCTCGAGGATCTTGCTCATTGTCCGGCAGTTGATATTGAGGAATATTTGTCGGCACACGGTGAACTGTTGCACTCGATTTTTTATTTGGCCAACTGAATGACAATACGCCTTGAAAATCAAAGTTTGCTTGACCTTCTTCGTTGGCAACTAACACATCAATAATGCCGTTGCCTTCGCTCCCCGGTAAAAATGCGGCAACAAAAGCATCAGAGCGAGCAATCTCTTCGTTTAGGTAAAGGGGTCTTCCGCTAAAGAAAATCGATACCACTTTAACGCCAGCTTGATTCAGTCGGGTTATTTTTTCGCAATCCGCTGCATAGCTTCGCTTTAATTTGGAGAACTCCAAACTCTGCCAAGCTTTAATATCGCCCATCATCTCTGCGTAAGGATCTTCGCCAAACACAACAATCGCCGTATCACCCGCCTTGAAATCACTGGTAAGATCTGGATCGAATACGACGTTCTCAGAGCCAAGTGCTGACTCTAATCCCATCTTCACCGTCGTTGCGCCAGGAAAATCACTCAGGGTATTTTCGTCACCTTGCCAAGTAAGGTTCCACCCCCCAGATTGTTTCTCTAGATCGTTTGCGGCACTGCCCGTCAGTATGACACGCTGGCTTTTCTTGAGAGGAAGAATCTGGTCTTTGTTTTTCAGCAGTACGAGTGATTTACGCACTGCTTCTCTGGCGACTTCTCTATGCTCTTTCGCGCCAAGGACGTTTTGCTTTCCTGCTAATGCGCGTTTCGATGGCTGTGGCTTGTCCCATAATCCAGCTCGCATTTTCACGCGTAATATACGTAAAACCGCGTCATCAATACGAGAAATCTTTATGTCTCCGCTTGCCACATCCGCAAGAGTTTTATGGTAAACAGCTTGCCAATGCTCACGAACAGGAATCATGAGAATGTCGTTGCCTGCATTGATTGCGTACGTCGCGTCTTCGTCGGCACACTTACTGATTTCAGCGTGGCCGTTCCAGTCGGTAACCACGAAACCATCGAAGCCCATTTGCTCTTTAAGTACATCCGTTAGCAGATATTTGCTGCCGTGGATCTTGTTGTTGTATGCCCCTTGCATAGAAGAGTTATGGTCGTAATTTTTCTCATCATCCCAACTATTGAACGACGACATCACAACCTGTGCACCTGCATTTAACCCGCTAAAATAGCCCATTGCGTGAACATTTCTCAGCAGGTCTTCACTATAACTGTTTATACCTCGGTCAATGCCAGCCAGTGTGCCGCCGTCGCCAACCCAGTGCTTAACATTAGAAATGACATGGTATTCATCTTTAAGTTCTTCACTATTACCTTGCAAGCCAACGACCATTTCACCGGCGTAGGCATAGGTTATTTCAGGGTCTTCAGAATAGCCTTCATAGACACGCCCCCAACGCAGATCGCGCGGCGTCGCAACGGTGGGTGCGAACGTCCAATCAAGGCCAGTAGCAGCGATCTCTAAGGCTGTAATTCGACCAATCTTGCGAATCAATTCTGGATCGCGGGCACAACCTAAACCGATGTTGTGGGGAAATACCGTTGAGGCAAAAACATTGTTATGTCCGTGGACGGCATCCGTTGCCCAGACAAATGGAATTCGAAATGGTCGGCTCTCAAAGGCGCGTTCTGTTGCTAACCAGAACGTGTCTGCTTTTTCGGCCCACTCTTTTGCGCAAGCATGTTTGTTCCCGTCAGGCCATGAGCCGCCACCATTCAATATTGAACCAATTTTATACTCTACGATTTCTTCAGGTGTGATAGCACGCAACTCTGGTTGAATCATCTGCCCCACTTTTTCTTCTAGCGTCATTTGCTCAACAATAGAAGCGATCTGAGCTTCTATCACTGGGTCGGCTGAAATACGTGATTGAATCTGAGGCCATCTTGAAAAATATGGGGTATGAAATTGGGTCGTCATAGTAATCATCCATCGATACGTCGAAAACTGCAGCGGACTAAATAGCAAAGTACACTTGAAGAGTTCATAGTAAAATTCTAGAATTTTCATTTCTACTAATATAGCGACAATTATCTGGACTATTGCGACATGACGACCACTTACCTGCTCAAGTCACTACAGAAACATAAACATATTCGTTTCGCTTACGAGCCGGGCTATCACGACCATGATTTCGCCCCACATCGGCATGACTTTTCTGAGCTGTTTATTGTGTTCGATGGTTCAGGCATGCATGAAGTGGCGGGGCATGTATACCCGTTGAATAAAGGCGACGTGTTTGTCATCAACGGTGAAGTTGAACACGGCTTTAAAGATGTAAAGAGCCTGACCATTGTCGACTTAATGTTTGACTCTAAAGCGCCTTTGTTCGAATCGCCACAGCTCAAGCTTCTCCCTGGGTATCAGGCGCTTTTCAATGTCGACCCTATTGCTCGGCTAAATAGTGAGTACCGAGCAAAACTCACTCTAAGCCCAGAACAGCTTGAGCATGTTAAGTCTCTGCTCAAACAGATCGATACTGAGTACAACCAGGCACCGAACGGATTTGAAACCATGCTCGCTTCTTTAATGCAGCAGCTCATCATTACCCTTTCGAGAGCTTACCAAGGTAAAGAGCACGAAAAAAACCTTCAAACCTTGGCACTTAGCCGAGCCATGGTGCACATAGAGCAGCACTATTCAAATGCCCAACTAAACAGCGACACCATTGCAAAAGCTGCTTTTGTTAGTAAACGACAAATGGAGAGACTTTTTCGCCAATTTCTACAAACCTCACCCAACCAATACATCAGGGAAGTACAGCTCAAGCATGCCGCACTACAATTATGTGATGATCTAGCGGTATCGATTCAAACCGTGTCCGAACGATGTGGTTTTTCTGATAGCAACTATTTTTCGCGCAGCTTTAAAAAACAATATGGACAAAGCCCGCGACAATTTCGACAGTAATTTACTATGATTATTCTCTATATCGCCAAAGCTGCTCAAAATAGAAACGAGACATTACGCACACCCAAATGAGAAACATTTTGTTGCATTTCAGATAAACGAGATGTAGATCCCATAAATGTTACTGAGCAGTTTGTAAAATACGCATCTATATATGTGCATGGAGCCCGCAATGAAAGAAGTGGATTTTCGAACAGTTGATCGTCTGTTCATAAAGATGTCGATCAATGACAAGATGTGGGTAATCTTTGCCCTATTTTTAATCGCCGTGACAGGCGTGTCTGCCGCTCGATACTCAGAAACTATCGAACAATTTGAAACTCAATCCGTGATGGCCGCGGAATACAAATTGTCAGGCGTGCTCGCAGCAGAGCAAGTTGATACTTCCGCACTGAGAGGATTATCTTCAACCTCTAGAACAGCACCTTCTACCTACAACAACGGCATAGTGACGGTGACCGGGCAAAATAAGTCTGGCTCATATCAGCTCACTGAAAACTTTTCAGGCCAATACGATGCGATGCTAAGCGAGGCTCGTACTTCCTTTGCATTAAGTTACTTATGGGCGCTGCCTTTCGCGCTATTTGTTTATTGGGTTGCAACCTTTATTGGTGGCGCATTATGGGTGCTTTACTCTACAACATTAAAGATTTCTGATGGTGACTTAACCTCTCGTCTTGGCTTCCATGCTGGTCGTGATGAATTTGGTACGATCGGTTGTGCACTTGATGATGCGATGGACACACTTTCTCAACTCGTCGTCACAGTGAAAAGCAATTCAACGAAGCTTGGGGAAACGTCAAGCTCGTTTGAACGTGACATGGTAGAGAGTGAAGCACAAATCAATAATCAATACTCTTCACTTGATTCTGTTGCGACGGCGATGGAAGAAATGACAGCGTCGGCGCAAGAAGTCGCATCAGTTGCCAATCAAGCGACCAATCAGACAGAGCAAGACCGAACTCAAGTGGATGAAAGCCGCGACAGAGTACAAAAAGCCATTCAGCAGATTGCTCAATTGGCCGATTCTATCTCTCAAGCTTCTCACTCCGCTTCAACGCTGAATGACAATACGGCTCAGATTAGTGAAGTGGTGACCACCATCAATGGCATCTCAGAGCAAACGAACTTACTCGCGTTAAACGCTGCAATTGAAGCCGCGCGTGCTGGTGAGCAAGGTCGTGGGTTCGCTGTAGTTGCTGATGAAGTAAGAACGTTGGCGAGCCGCACTCAGGCCGCGACGGTTGAGATTCAATCCATGATTGAAAAGCTTCAGAACGAGAGTCGCAGTATTGCTAACATTACAGCTCAAACCGTGGATCAAGCTCAAAATAGCCAAGACGTTATTACCAGCATTGGCGACGACATTAACTTCATTGCCGACTCTGCTCAGAACATTAACGATATGAGTATTCAAATCTCGACTTCGGCGCTTGAACAAAGCTCGGTAGCGAATGATATTGCAAGTGAGCTTTCGGATATTCGAACTCAATCCAATACCATCAAAGAAGTGGCACAGCAATCTTCAGTTGGTGTAGCGAATTTGACTGAATCGTCTCGTGAACTGGGTGAAGTACTTTCGCGTTACCGCACCTAGCTAGTAGCATGACAAGTGGCAAGTGAATTAAGCGCAATAAGTGATTAAAAAAAACAGTCTTATTTAGCGTTATCAATACGGATAAAGGCGCTTACTGTGTT
>NZ_MCWZ01000008.1:10284-23461 GCF_002877365.1 Vibrio sp. 10N.261.55.A7 | reverse complement strand
ATCAATTTCTAACAGGCATACCTAGCCCGATAATTTTGTTCATGGCCTTAACATTAGCCAACGCTTCATCGACTTAGCATTATAATTCCTCAAATTCAACATCCCACTAGTTAACCCTTTGTATCGAGACATTGCTGTTTCGGATATTGAGCGATGGTGATAGTCAGAATTTACTTTCCATTGAGCTAATTAATTTACTTAGTCGAAGCTAAACACATAGTCACTTCCAACCAAAGTAACACCAGAGGTAACACTTGTAAACTCTACCTTTATAATATGAATATTAATCAATCTGATAGATTGGAGAGTAGAGTCCAGTAGCGGCACCAAATTCGTTCTTTATGAACAAGCAAAAAGCCCACCTAGTGTGGGCTTTTTTGTGTCTGAAAACCGGGTCATAGAAAGGTGACTCGGTTTGATAGTTAACCGTTAATTTGGTCTCGTTACGCTTTTAAGCCTGCGACAGAGAGTTCTAGCGATTGTGTTTGCTCTAATACAGAATTTGCTGAGATAGCATTCTGGCTGGCGCCTTCTGTATTACTCAATGTAATGTCGCGAATAGTATTAACGTTTCTTGCGATGTCTGCGGACACGGTACTTTGTTGCTCCATTGCCGCCGTTATTTCGAAACTACTATCGCGGATGCTTTGCATGTCTTGTATGACATCCGAAATTCGAACGTATGCTTGTTGACTTGATTCAACGCTACGATCGCTTTTTTCACAGCAGTTTTGCATAGTGTCAACAACCGTTCTGGTTTGATTCTGGAGACCTTGAATAATCGTTGAGATCTCTTCCGTTGAAAGTTGAGTCCGTCCTGCTAACGTTCTTACCTCGTCAGCAACAACAGCAAAGCCTCTGCCTTGCTCCCCCGCTCGAGCAGCCTCAATAGCGGCGTTTAGGGCTAGTAGATTCGTCTGTTCGGCGATCTCTTTGATTACCTTAAGAACAGTATCAATCTCTTGAGAGCGTGCTGAAAGGTGATCAACTTCTTTACTGGCATGCACTAAATCTTCAGAAAGGGTATTAATGGTATCTCTAGTGTATGCGACATCAGTCAACCCTTTATTCGCCATGTCGTAACTCGCTTGTGCATTGCTCGACGCCTGATTGCTGTTTACGGCTACCACGTGAATACTTTCACCCATTTCTGTTACCGCTGCTGCAACGCTGTCTGTTTGAAGCTGTTGCTGCTGTAATGCACTTTCTACATTGGCACCTTCGTTTTGCAAACGACCCGATATATTCCCCAATTCACTGACCGTCCCTTGAACTTGGCCAATTAATTCACGTGTATCGAACAGGACTTGGTTAAAAGCGGTAGCAATTGAGGCGATTTCGTCTTTTCCGCTATCGTCAGCGACAACAGTGAAGTCCTTATTTTTGGAAACCTCATTCATTGAATCGCTTAGAGCCGATATTTTTCGAGAGATTCTTGATGAAATAAAAAATGAAATGGAAAGTAGAGTAGTGGTGACCGTGATTAGTGACCCAATAATAAATAAGGTTATGTTGCCTTGTATTTCGTCAACGTCTGCTTCTAGTTTATGCTCAACGGAGATAAATATAGAAAGAATGTCGTCAAATAGTACTTTCATTTCCTCTTTCAATTTCAACACTTGATTTGTGTCTTCGTCTATTTCTGAAACCATGATCTTAAAGTCAGCATTGTACTGCTCTATTTCTTGTTTTAATTTACCCAAGTCAGCGACCGCGATCCCCGTATCTTTAAGCTGTTGGGTGAATCCTTCCAATAACTCCTCAAAATGCTGATATTCAGAAAGAAATGGCGCAACCAGAGCAGTATCGTGACTGTGCAAAAATTCCAGTTCAATGCGATTCAGTTCTAGTAATGAAACCTCGAGAGATTTTACTTGAATGAGCGTTTTCTCAAGCTTAATCAGCTTAATATTGACGTACTCCGTTAGTGACACGACGACCAAAAGAGAGAGGACGGAAAAGCAAGCAAGGCTAAATAGTGATGTTTTAATTTTCATTGTTATATTCCAAATTTTAAATACGTAGCAAAGCCAAAGACGCTATTGGAATGTTTGTTTCTCTTATAGGTGGTATGACAAATGAGATACCAAGTTGGAAACTGATATTCAGGTTATTTGATGGATTTGTAAATAACAAGTGAATATTTTATTAAATTGTATTTTGAGTGGTTGATATATATAAGGAAATGCAATTGGATGAATAATAATTTTAGTCGTTTAAAAGGGGATTCAAGCGAGTAGGAAATGAGCAGAACCTTAAAATATGCACGATTTGTTTTCAAATGGCGGTTTGGGGCAGGGAAAATCCGGTTCTTTTAACGATCTCGATGCACCCAACGTTAATGTAATGTTTCGTAATTACTGACGAGAATGTTTACAGTAGTCGCAAACTCATTTGAATTCTAAAAAACAAAATGGAATCACTCTCAATCGCTCAAGCTCGAAAGCTAGCCCTACTTTCACAGGGTTTGCCTGCCCGAACGTCAAACTTTCAGCCTTATAAAAAAACTGTAGAAGCGTTAGAACAGCTTGGCTACGTTCAAATTGATACCATTTCTGTGGTTCAACGAGCCCACCACCATACGCTCTGGAATCGAAACCCCGACTATCAAACAGCACACCTTGATCGGTTGATGGAGGATAAACAGGCCTTTGAATATTGGTCTCATGCCGCTGCCTATTTACCAATGAGAGACTTTAGGTTCAGTTTACCTAGAAAAGAGGCCATTCGGACCAATGAGCAAGCACATTGGTACAAGAAAGATCATGCATTGATGGCTGAAGTATTAAAGCGCATTGAACTTGAAGGCCCGTTAATGGCGAAAGACTTCGAATCTAAGAGTGCGAAAATTGGCGGTTGGGGAAGCAAGCCGACAAAAAGGGCATTAGAAACCTTGTACATGCAAGGAGATTTGATGATCCCTAAGCGCGTTAATTTCCATAAAGTGTATGATCTGACTGAACGTGTGTTACCCGAAAACGTCGATACCCGATTGCCTACGAACCAAGAGTACGCGAAGTTTTTGGTGTTGCGATTTATTGAAGCGCATGGATTTGGGAGTTCAACAGAAATGGCGTATCTGTTGAAAGGAATGAAACCCCAAGTGACTCTTGCGATTCGTGAGCTTGTTGAAGATAAATATATTCAACAAATACGGGTAGGTGGCGAGGTTCTTTTTACGGGTTTAGCGGCGTTAGCGTTGCTTCAAGGGCGTTTAAATAAAAAACAACTAAAGCTACTTTCGCCGTTTGATAATCTTGTGATTCAGCGTAAAAGAACGAGCTTCGTATTTGAGTTTGATTACCTACTAGAGTGTTACGTACCTGAGAATAAAAGGCAGTTTGGGTATTTTTGTCTGCCAGTATTATGGGAGGGAAAAATTGTGGCGAGAGCCGATTGCAAAGTGGATAAACAGACCAAAACATTGAATGTCATTCATCTATTTTTGGAATCAAGTTTAAAAAAGAGCGATGAATTTTATGCGGCACTAGAAAAAGAACTCGGTCAATTCGCTTTATTCAATCACTGTACGCAACATCGAATATTGAACATTACTGCTCGATGAGCGATCTTTTGATTGTGCATTATAGCCAAATGAAACAATGGAAGTGAGGCAGCGACAGCGCAAGAGGCTGTAGTCGCTGCCTTTATCGTTTCTAGGGTTTAGAACACGATGTTAGTACGCAAACCGACTAGGAAAGCGTTGTATTGTGTTGAGATCGCAGAAGTGACGTATTGTGTGTCTAACGTAAAGGTTAACCAAGGCTGCGCTTGATAGGCGTAGTACATCTCTAGGCCCTGTTCATTTTCCAACTTATCGTCAAAGGGCAGTGAATCAATGTTAGCTTGTAATGAGTTAGACAGGTTGTAGTGGTAGTAGCTTAGGCCCCAGTCTATCAATAAAGAATGCGTTGCCACTCAGGCCTGTGCTGAATGTTGCTAATTTGCTCTACGTCCTCTACGTTTGGAATAAGACAAAGCCCGTTAATAGCGGGCTTTTTATTTTGAATCGAAGGGGCGGTTCTTTGCCTATCTACCGTTCGTATCTATTGTTGTTTATCTGCAGTTGCCCGCTTTTCGATAACCTTTATCCATCGCCTCTTGTTCTGTGCTAAAGATGACTTTGTTTTTGTCACTCATGCTGTTGTAACTTGGGCAACCAGAAGGCAAGTGGTAAACCTTACTTCTCTTATTTCCATGAATCACGTATGACGACTCAGTACTTTGATTGCGAGTTGCTTCCTGCGTGTTAGGGGGTTGCTGCACGTTATGGGTTTGCTGAAAATTGTGCTCTTGAGATGTGTTGAACCCAACTTCCCAGTGCTTTTCACCTGTAACGAAAGGGTTGTTGTGCCCCATGATTGTTGCGATGCGTTGATTCCGTTCCATTTCCCATTCAGTGACCGGATATTGATTATCCCAACTCATAAACAGTCGTTCTTGTTGCTTTGATATTGGAAAGTGATACTGGCTGTGCATATAAAAGTAGGTGCGAGCAATGAACCCTTTGATGTCGTCTTTTGGCTCGACTGTGCGATTTTTGAAATCGATACTGATATCACATTGCCCATGTTGAGGTTTGGTTTGAGCCACCCCAAAATTATAATTTGAGCGGTCTCCGTTTACCTCCCCAACAGAGGGGGTAAGGTTAAAGAGATCGGCTTCCATTTGAGAGAAGATGGGATCCGTTCTGGTGCAGTTTTGTCTGCCCCCGTCTTGCCAGCATTGCCTAGCGCGGCCAAAGTTTGATGCTGGGACGATATGCTCCCATTCAAGTCGACTTGCTCGCGTTTCGTTTTTCCTGATTTGGTAACCACAGGATTCGAGATTGATGACTCCGCCACTGCGTCCTTTAAACGTAAATTCGCATCCACAGTAAAAAGTACCGTGTTGAGTTCGGTCAAAATACACTTGTTCTTTTGCCATTACTTTTGCCTGACTAAAGCTGCTTGGGGATGAAAATACGGTGCTAGAGTAGGTGACCGTTATCAATAAAATAATATGACAAAAGACTGAGTTAACGCGTGCCAGCATTGGATTAATTCGCTGTTTAAATGATATTAATGTAAATTATTGATTAAGTAACCATGATTGACAACTGAAACTGTAAGTAGGTCGATGGGCATTGAACGCGTCTCTAATTGAAATGATGACAGGGCGCTGGGAACGTCTCTTTAATGAAGGCCGAGTTTGTATGCATAACTCAGATTTTGGAGGAGTGGCGGCAATGGCTGAACCTATGAGGATTAGGCTCAGCGAGATTTAGGCGGGTTATTGCTTGGAGGTTAAGCGTTGGTACAGACTGTCTTTGAGTACTGCTCGATCGTGCTTTAACTGGTGCATTTCCTCATCAGAAATAGGGGAGTCTTGCAGCTCCAATTTTCTTACTTCCTTGTCCAGGGCATCGTACTGTGTCACGTCAACTTTGAACGTTTCATCCTTTTTTGTCAGTCTCAAAATGACGTCCTTTAATTCTGGAAAATCATTGAGCAGTGAATGGCTTTCTCCAAGCATAAAAACTCCTTCTTTATTTGGTTTCAATAAGCGTATTTTAGTCTAGCAAACATTTCTAAAATTACACGGAACGCTAGCGGGCTGATCTAAGTAATGCATATTGTGGTTATTTAATACCATAATGAATGGGAATAATTGCTCTTTTTTAGCAAAGCGTGAGTGATTAATATGGCGTCAACAAAAACGCTATAGGAATTCATCATGTCTCACCCAATCATTACAGACCTAAACAATCGTTACACAGCGAAAAAATATGACGCGACGAAGAAGATTTCGTTTGAAGATATGGAAGTGATCAAAGAAGCGATTCGTTTGTCTGCCTCTTCAATCAACTCACAGCCGTGGAAGTTCATTGTGATTGAGAGTGATGAAGCCAAGCAACGTTTCCACGATACGTTCGCGAATAACTATCAGTTTAACCAGCCTCACGCAAAAGAGGCGTCACATATTATTTTGTTTGCAAACAATCCTCACTACACCAAGGATCAATACAAGAAAGTGGTTGATGCTGAAGTAATTTCTGGCCATTTACCCGCTGATATGTACGACAACATGTTGAATGGTGCGTATGCGTTTGCTGAATTAAATACTGATGAGAATGGATTTAATGGAAACTGGACGAAGGCGCAAACATACATAGCGCTGGGTAACACGCTTCATGTGCTTGCTCGTTTAGGCATCGCATCGACACCTATGGAAGGGGTTGACCCTGAGTTGATTGGTGATATTTTTAAAGAGGAATTAGATGGCTACACCTGTGATTTCGCTTTAGCAATGGGATACCACAAAGACGGTGAAGACTATAACCATGGTCTTCCAAAGGCACGTTTGCCAATCGATGATGTTATTACTGTTTTGTAATCTATTTACGACTCTCAATGACTAGAAAGCCCAAGTGTTAATGCACCTGGGCTTTTGTGTTTCTAGAGCAAACGATTGGATTCGCTCCCTTCGCTGTTCAGATACGCTTTCCATCTTGGTGGATCACCGATATGGGTTTGAACGGATTTGATGAATTCTTGCGTCAGCTTCGTGTATTTACGATGGGGGTAAATGGCATAAATAGCCGTATTCATCGTCGAAATCTTATACTCTGGCAGAAGTAGAACCAGCCCTAGCTCTCGCAGTGATTTGTTTAAGTTGGAGACTTCAATCAGCGCGTACCCCACACCGTCTCGAGCTGAATTCACCATAGTTCGAACATCACTGACCGTATAGACACTTTTCATCGCGTAGGTTGAATATTGAAATTCATCCGTTGCTGTTGAATTTGAATCGCCGACTATTGGAGTGTTACTGATCGTCAACTGATCTATCGTGACATCCAAATTACTGTAAACAATGGAGGGCAGCTCTATTAATTCTTGTGGTGTCGTTGGTGTACCGTGCTGACTTACAAACGCTTTAGAAGCGACGATGATAAATTGTGTTGGCGCGACCTTTTTGGCAATCAAATTCGAGTCGTTCAGTTTTCCGAGCCGGAAAGCCAAGTCATATTGATCGGCGATGATGTCGTTTTTTTTATCATCTAAAGAGTGAATCACCTGAACATCGGGATAGGTTTTAATAAACTCTGCGATAACGGGCTGCAAATACTCTTGCCCAAAATAAATCGGTGATGTAATTCGAATTCGACCTTTGGGGACGGCTTGATAAGAATCCGCGATAAGTTGTACCTGGCTTAGGTTATCTCGCAGTTCTTGGCACTGAAGTAAAATCTCTTCGCCTGCTGATGTTAAAGAGAATGACCGAGTCGAACGATTCAGTAGTTGCACACCGAGCTGCGCTTCTAGCTTTTTGATTTGCTTCGAGAGAGCCGAGTTATCCATATTATGAAGCTGGGCAGCTTTGGTAAATGACCCTTGCTGTACGACGTCGAGAAATAGCAGAAGTTGGTTCGTGTGTGACATGTAAATTCCTTTGATTTTTCACCTCTTTATACTGGCATTATTTCATCGAAGTTGCCGTACATTTTTATTTTTAACAATGATGCGTCACTTGTAGATAGGCATGATGCAGTGAAGACAGAATTGACTGGTTTGGAAAAGAGCCAAAAGTGATGACAATTAGCAACAGGAGAACGTCTGATCATTCATAAACTGACGCCAACTCGAAACGAACGTCAGTAATGTGTTGCTGTGTTGAAATTATGTTAAATTTAACGCGACAACAAATATAAGCTTAGATACTATAGTATCTAATACACTGTTATTTATAACGTTTAATTATAATCATTGAGCGACCATTCTGACTGCGGATGAGTGGTTTTACTGTGCTGGTCATTAATTTTGGTCATTCGTTTATGTATATCACTTGCAAGAAAAAAGAGGAGTAAACGTTAGTATGCGCTTGTTGGCTTCTATTTTTGTTTTGGCTCTGCTGTCTGGCTGTGATAAAGACTTGCATGATCATCCACATTTAACGACGGGCAAACAGTTGTTCGAGCATCATTGCGCGGGCTGTCATCAAAAGACCGGGCAAGGGCAGTTTCTTAAAGGTATCCCCGCCAATCGTGCCACCGCTCTGTCTGAAGAGCAAATCTCACACAAAGTCACGTCGGATGATACGGTGGGATCCAAAATGCCAAGTTTCCCAAATATGGATGAAGAAGAGAGCGCTAAAATTGCCTCGTATGTTAAATCGTTGTGAGCGAGACTGGTTTTGGCGAAAAAAGTAACAGAAAATCGATAGGAAGTAGTTTTATATGGATATAAAAGTAGACAGTCTAGAAGATGGCGGAGTGATAGAGCTATTGAAAGAGCACTTAGCCGATATGTATGCCACATCTCCAGCTGAAAGTGTTCATGCACTTGATGTTAACGCTTTGAAAGCGCCAGAGATAACATTCTTCAGTGGTTGGCGTGGTGAGACGCTGATGGGTTGCGTGGCAATCAAAGCGTTGAATGAACATCATGTAGAATTGAAGTCAATGAGAACCTCAGCCCATGCGCGAAAATCGGGAGTAGCCAGTCAGCTGTTGAAACACGCGTTAGACAATGCTTCAGGTCAGGGTTTTACAAGAATGAGCTTGGAAACCGGTACCGAAGAGTATTTCAGGCCAGCGCGCAATCTCTACGAAAAATTTGGCTTCCAATCTTGTGCCCCGTTTTCCGATTATCAATTGGATCCCCATAGTCAGTTCATGACTATAGAGCTTCAGTAAGAAAGGAGCTAAAGCGAGGTTAGAGGCACAAAATCTAAATTAAGAAATGGTCATTCAAAGGCTGTCTAAAAATTCGATCACTTCCGTAATAGCGAAGTGATCGAGCTAATGATTTTAGGCGTTAACTGTATTCCTTGGCGTCTTGCTGCTTTATGACTTTATGCCCATCTTCAGACACTCCTTGTTTCCAGTAGCTACTGATGTAAATATTCTCTTTAGGCACTTCTCTCTCATTGCGGAAGTATTGACGTAATTCGCGCATTGATTCGAATTCGCAAGCTGTCCAAACAGACGCCGTTCCTTCGAGCCAATCAAGAGATTTAACATTAGAGGCCAGTGGTGCATCGCCGGTTAACCAAATGACTCGGAAATTATCAGGGGCTTTTAATGGCTGTATATCCGCTTTTTCGATGATTTTGATGACAGCATAACCCTTGGCATCATGAGGCAGTTTTTGTATTTTTGCAGACAGGGCAGGAAGAGCCGTCATATCGGCAACCATGAAGAACCAGTCGACTTCTGTATTCATATCTTGAATATTACCAGGGCCTGCCACTGTGATTGTCTCGCCTACTGTCACGTTCATAGCCCAGCGAGCGGCAAATCCACATTGCAAGTCTTGAGTGACGTGACAGACGAAGTCTACTTCTACGGTTCGTCTCTCAGCGTCAAACTTTCTAATGGTATAGGTGCGCATTACTGGTCGCTCACCTTCTTTCAAAGCACTTAGATCCGTACCACCCGACTGGTTAAAAAGCAGTTTAATATAGCTGCCGTCACAGTCTGTTGGCAGATTTTCAAGGACGTTGTCATGAAGAGTAATTCGCCTCATGTTTGGCGATATCTTTTCTGAGTGAATGACGGTGAGTTGCTGAGGTGATGGTTTCTTCATTGTTTCTACTCGATAACTATTCTCGTTTGCATTTAGATTAACAATAGTCGAATGAGATGGGTAGAGTCTTTAACAAAATTTACATTGAATTTATTAAAGAATTTTGATGAAAAGGAATCCGAAGTCCTGATTAATCAGAGTATTAAGGGGGATGGCGATGACTGTAAGACTCTTAAGATTGGCGCACGAATAAGGACTCTTCTAGTATGAAATAAGAACATACAGTTTGAGGGTTGTGCTTTGATTTCAAAATACCGAGTTGCACTCGCGTCTTTATTAACCGTTGTTTGCCTTTCCGCTTGCTCTCCAGAGCCAATGGAGGCGAGCTCAATTGCGGGTAATCAGGACGTGGAAAAGGGTTCTGAGCCGTTGAAGATCATGTTAATGACAAAGTCCCAAAGTAACCCTTATTATTTAATGATGGAGCAAGGCGCGCGCGATGCCGCCAATGATTTAGGCGTGACTTTAGTAGCAAAGGGAACACCAAATGAAACCCACACCGCATTACAAAAGAAGATGATAATGAGTGCGGTGGAGGAAGAGTTTGACGCTGTTGTTTTTGTTCCTGCTAAAACGGTGCAGCTTCTTCCATCGCTAAAACAGGTGCAGGATCAAGGTATGGTTCTGATCAATCTGGATGATCAAATCAATTCAGAGCAAGCCGAAAAAATAGGGTTAGAGCCTATACCATTTGTCGGGATTGATAATCAAGCGGCCGCACAAGCCCTAGCAGAGAAGGTTCTGGAGAACCACTCGGATATTTCTTCAGCGTATATCATTCTTGGACCACAGGTTTCATCTGTGTCAAAAGCAAGAGGAGCGGGGTTTAAAGAGGCGTTAGCTATCCATGATAAGACGCTAATTGGTGAAAGTTCGGCTAACTGGCAATATGTCGAAGCATACGAACTCAGTGACAAGGTGTTAAATCAGTTTCCAGATATTGATGCGTTCTTTTGCGCAAATGATGTAATGGCCTTAGCAGTCGCACAATCGCTTCTGGATAAAGGTATCTCGGACATAAAAGTGATTGGATACGATGCGATTCCAGAGGCAAAGGCTTTAGTCGAGCAAGGAAAATTGACGGCAACGCTAGACCAGCAATCCTATCAACAGGGCGCATTAGGTGTTGAAGCTGCTGTCGCGCTTCTTAAGGGGGAGGATGTGAATGAAGAGATCTGGGTTTCACCTGAGCTCATTGTGCATCTCGAAGAAGTCATTAACCTTAATTAGTGCTTAGAGGCCCTTTGCGTGGAGAATCTATTTTCTAGGTGGTTTAACAGTTTAAATGGCAGGTTGGTCTTCTTCTGGCTGGTGGCGAGTCTAGTTCCCGTCATACTTCTAGGAGGTACCACAGCCTATATCAGCTCCTATTATGTTCGAGAGCAAGCGATTCGATTTGCTAGCGACATGGCCCGAGAAAAAGCGCAATCAATCATTAACCTTCAGAAACCCGTTGAATCCGTGGGCAGGCATATAGTCTCAGACTCTAACATGCTGGATGCAATGTTTGATGAGGATTCCTATTCTTCCATAAGCGAAATAAGAGTTAAGGCGTTAATAGAAAAAAATTTGGCGCATTATTTCAGCCTAGAGGGCCTAACCGCCATTTCTATCATATTGAACGAAGGCAGAACCTACTCGCTCAATCTAGAAGTTGAATTGACTAATATTGACCGCCAAGCCTTTCAATCTCAAGTAGACAGTTGTCTTCAAGCGGAAGCAAGCACGTTATGCTGGCCAGGTATTCAATCGAACATTAATCGTGCTTCAGCGTATGTTCAGGTACTGCCCGCAATTCAAAAGATGTACCGGTTAAATGAAGAAAGCATGGAACAAGAACATATCGGTTACTTATACATGGCGTTTTCACCTGTTTCGTACCGAAAGATGCTCATGCAACAAAGCAGTGATGATAGACAATTATTGGTGCTCGACGCTACAAATAGAATCGTATTTCATAATGATTCTAAAATGGTTGGTCTGCCAGTACCTTCAAATATGCTCCCTGAAAAAGATGGTTTACCTTATCGAGTAGAGGTCTATGGTGAATCGTTTTTCTTTGTCAGCCATCGTTCAGGTCTCTCGGGTTGGCGATTTATTATTATGGTTCCTGAAGAGCAGATCTTGCAGGGCATGTATCAAACGCTCTCAATCGCTGCGGGCCTTATTGTTCTTTCTCTTGGTTTTATTTTATTTGCTTGGGTCAATATCAGGCGGCGTGTACTTAAGCCGATTGAGGCTCTCAGTATCGCCATGAGAGACAAAGAGAAGAGCATTTTAGGCCATGAAGAGGATAAGTTTGAACTGAAAGATATTCGTGATCTTTTGTTTTGGTACAACAAGTATGTCGAAATCGTTGAGGATAGGGATAAACAATCAAAGCAATTGCGTGAAGCGTTTGAAGAGCTGAAGCTGACTCAGTCTCAGCTAATTGAGAGTGAGAAGATGGCAGCGCTTGGAAAGTTGGTGGCAGGGGTTGCCCATGAAATAAATACGCCTCTCGCCATAGCGTTGACTTCGGTGACGTTTTCGAAGGAACTTAATGAAGACTTGGAACGCTTGTATGTAAGCAAAAAAATAGATCGTTCAGATTTAGAGGAATTCATTGAACAGAATAAACAAGGCGCCGATATTTCAATCAATAACCTAAATCGAGTGGTCACTTTAGTAAATACGTTCAAAACCGTAGCGACTGATCAACATGTAGAGGAACTTCAAACATTCTTGCTTGCTGAGTACCTAACGAGCACGGTGATCAGTTTTAAGCCAAAACTGAAACTAAAAAATGTAGAGATAAAGTGGGATTGTGACGAGGGATTAGAGTTATACAGCTACCCAGGTATCTTGTGGCAGATATTGTCTAATCTCGTGATGAATTCACTTGTTCATGGTTATGAAGAATCAGAAAAAGGCACCATTCAACTCTTGGTTACGTTGAACAATGATAAGGTTCATATCACCTATAGTGACGATGGCAGCGGTATGAGTAAGGAAGTGCAAGAGAGCATTTTTCTGCCTTTCTTTACGACTAAACGTCATAATGGTGGCACGGGGTTAGGAATGCACATTGTATACAACCTAGTGGTTCAGAAACTACAGGGAAGCATCAGTTGTGAAAGCAAAGAAGGTGAGGGAACTCAGTTTTACATAACTTTGCCCAAGTCGATTGAACCCTAAACACATAAGGGTTCCTAAAAGGCGAATGATAGAGAGCTGATAGATATTAAAATCCAATTAATAGCGTTTATTTACAGGATATCGTAGATATAGGCTTTTGTGTGGATCATGTAATCGTCTGATATTTGGCTCTTATGGGATGTTGTTAGATTTGAATATTACGCATTGCGATGATTATGGAGTACAGATCATGAGATGGCGAGGATGATAGTTTTAAGATTTGACCAAGAAAAGACTTGGTTATGGATTGAATGATACGTTGAAAATAGGCGCTGCAATTTAACGACTTTGAGCACATGGATGAACGCGCCATTTCTAATAAAATGAAGAATAAGCTGGTTTAGCTAGGCATTCTGTAGCACTGGGCCGGGATGTGACGCTATGAAGCCAATAAAATAAAACAAGTAACGGTCATACCAAATTAGAAAAGG
>NZ_MCWZ01000008.1:0-9647 GCF_002877365.1 Vibrio sp. 10N.261.55.A7 | reverse complement strand
CTTTTTATTGTTTCGAGCCGATATTGCTAAATTGTCTAAGCTTTAATGCCAGTCAGCAACGATTCCATGTTGTTACTTTGTTGACGTAGCTGTTCAATATTGCCGTTGGTCGCGCTGATCAATTGACATACGCTATCTGCTTGAAGGCGAACCTCTTCAACACTTGAGGCGATACTGTCAGCAACAACACCTTGTTCCTCTGCAGCCGTTGCAATTTGAATACTCGCATCTGAGATGGATTGGTTTTTGTCAGCGAGCTCACCGATTTCTTGGTTAACTTCCGACATTAGGGCTTGACCTTCTTCGGCATTGCTCACCGTTACATCCATAAGCTTTGTTAGCGATTGACTATTCCGTTGCAGCGCTTCGATCATTGATTGTATTTCAACGGTAGCTTGCTGTGTACGGCCAGCTAATGCGCGAACCTCGTCTGCAACTACGGCAAAACCACGGCCTTGTTCTCCAGCTCGCGCTGCTTCAATGGCCGCATTAAGTGCAAGCAGGTTGGTCTGCTCAGAAATACCGTTAATGGTGGTGACCACGTCATCAATTTGAGCCGCATTTGAATCAAGCTCTTCTACTGCTTGGGATGCTGAGCGCACTTCGGTCGACAAGTTAGAAATAGAGGTTAAGGTCGTTGAAACTTTGCCTTGTCCTTGTTGTGCAACTTGTTTTGCGTCTTCAGTTTGATTACTTGAGTCATGTGCGAGGCCTGCGACTTCACGAATAGTCGATGCCATTTCTTCAGTGGCACTGGCCAATGAGTTCAAATGCTCTTGCTGCGTGTTAGAAAGCGCTGAGCTTTGCTGCGTAGATTGGTTTAAATCAGAGCTGATTTGCTGCATAAGTGCGATGGATTCTTGAATTGAAATCACCATCTGTTGCTCACGCTCTGCCACTTTGTCTATGGTAATCGCAATGGTGCTAAACTCATCTCGAACAGGGAAGAAATTCATTCTTTGCGTTAAGTCACCAGAAGCCAGTGTTGATAGAGCTTTGTTCATGGTGAACATCGCCCCGCCAATAAAGGTCATGATGTAATAAACACAAAGCGTGATGAGCAGCAATGTCACTGAGATGATAGAAATCTGAGTCCCACTTAGGGATTGCCAGATATCGAGGTCATGATTGGCTTTAATCGAGTAAGCACCGCCGGCAACGGATATAGAGCCTTCACCTGAGCCTAGTGCAACGCTATCAGAGCTCTTCAAAATTGAACTGACTTCCTCTTTTGATAGTTCACCCGCATCAATCAAGTTTTTCATTAAAACAAGCTCATCTTGGTATAGATGACCTATCATTTTGTCAGAAGCGTTGTCGAATACGGCAGTCAAAATAATGAGAGCAAGGAGTGGGAGAAATAATAGCAGGTAGAATTTTTCCTGAATCTTAAGGTGGATGAGGTATTTATCGATCCATCGAAAAGCGGTTTCTTTCATAGTAATAAGTATCCAAATAACACAAACCAGATTGCCATTATTGATAAATGACAGATATAGACGAAGCTAAATATATCACCAATGAAACACAGGGGTTAAGCGGAATGTTTCAAAAATGCTACAAGTTCACAGTCTCTGGAAGAGTACAGGGGGTTGGATTTCGATACTTTACAACGATGAAAGCGAATGAGCTAAAACTAAAAGGATACGTGAAAAATCTAAATAATGGTGATGTTGAAGTCGTGGCAAGCGGAGAGTTGGACCATGTTACAGCGTTAGAGAGTTGGCTTGATGAGGGGCCTCGTCTATCAAAAGTAATGAAGGTAATGAAGGAAGAAGTAGATCCTTCTTCCTATTCAGAATTCAAAATAACCTAGAAAATGAAGCGCTATAAGCATTTTGCTGGTTTCGGTAACCCGGCTAGCTTAGTCGCTTGTTTAGCCGGACCTTTTTTGAAGAGTTTGAACAGGTACTTACTGTTTCCTTTCTCTGGACCATGGGCTTTCTCCATTGCTTTGACCAGCATTCGAACTGCAGGTGAAGTCTTGAACTCAAGGTAAAATTCGCGCACGAAATGGACGACTTCAAGATGAGCGTCGGTTAATTCAATGCCTTCATCATTGGCAAGGGCTTGAATCATGCCTTCTTCCCAATCGGTGTAGTTGAGTAAATAGCCTTGTGCGTCGGTTTGAATTTCGTTGCCGTTGTATATAAACATGGTTCGTCTTTTCTAGAGTGATAAATTAAACGAGGCTAGGGTACATGAACCCGTATAACAAACTCAAGTGACTTACTTTGGTTTGTTTATTGAATTTGGTTCTGAAATGGAAAAGCCCAAGAAACAGGTTCTTGGGCTTTAAAGTCTAACGACTAACTTTACTTGTTTTCTGTAAAGCTAAAGTAGTGCGTTAGTCATCATTCATGATGCCTAGAATACTCAGTAGGCTGATGAAGATGTTGTAAATTGATACATACAGGCTAACCGTCGCTGAGATGTAGTTCGTTTCGCCGCCACGCACAATGTTCTGAGTTGTTAGCAAGATAACACCTGTTGAGAACAGGATGAACATACCGCTCATTGCAAGATAAAGCATTGGCATTTGTAGGAAGATATTCGCAACCATACCTACCAATAGAACAACGAAACCAGCTAACAACATACCGTTTAAGAACGATAGATCACGCTTAGTTGTAAGTGCGTATGCAGATGCACCTAGAAACGCAAGTGCTGTACCGCCTAGAGCCGTCACAATAACATCGCCCATACCTGCGCCAATGTACGCATTTAGGATAGGACCAGTGGTATAGCCAAGGAAGCCTGTGAATAGGAAAGTAAACACAAGACCCATGCTGTTATCACGGTTTTTCTCTGTTAAGAAAAGAAGGCCGTAGAAGCCAACTAGCATAATGATTAAGCCTGGACGCGGTAAGTTCATCGCCATTGAAACGCCAGCGACAACTGCAGACCAAAGCAACGTCATTGAAAGTAGGGCATAAGTGTTACGCAATACTTTATTGGTTTGTAGAGCACTTTCTTGCGTTGAAGTGCGAGTAAACATAGGACTGTTCATAATCTTCCTCGTGAAGAGTTTATCTTTATAAGTATATTTATGGGGTCATCTATAGAAAAAATCAACCCATAGCGTCACTAACGCCTGTTAAAATAATAATGGAAATAGTGTGTTATGTATGTCTAAAGATGTAACACGATATAACCAAAAAAGAGGCGACCATTATCGCCTCTTTCTATGAGTGTGTGCAAACCCAATACATGGATTTGCACACAATGTAACTCTAATGATGCAAAATCTGAGCAAGGAAGTTCTGAGTTCGATCTGACTGAGGATTTTCAAAGAAATCGACGGGGTTATTCTCCTCGATGATTTCTCCGGCGTCCATAAAGATAACCCGGTCAGCCACCTCTTTAGCAAAGCCCATTTCATGCGTAACACAAATCATGGTCATGCCTTCTTCTGCAAGCTCTACCATTACATCCAGTACTTCACGAACCATCTCTGGATCGAGCGCCGATGTTGGTTCATCAAAAAGCATGACTTGTGGGTTCATACACAGAGAACGAGCGATCGCCACACGCTGTTGTTGACCACCAGATAATTGACCAGGGAATTTATCAGCTTGGTCTGGGATTTTAACGCGCTCTAAGTACTTCATTGCGATTGCTTCTGCTTCTTCTTTAGGCATTTTCTTTACCCAAATTGGCGCAAGCGTGCAGTTCTCTAATACCGTTAGGTGAGGGAAGAGGTTAAAGTGTTGAAAACACATACCGACTTCTTTTCTCACCGCTTCAATATTTTTCAAATCTTCAGTCAGTTCGTTACCAGATACGAAGATATCGCCCTTTTGGTGTTCTTCTAAGCGGTTAATACAACGAATCATTGTTGATTTACCTGAACCAGAAGGGCCACATACAACGATTTTTTCGCCTTTCTTCACCGTTAGGTTGATATTCTTCAATACATGGAACTCACCGTACCATTTATTCATGTCGTTAATTTGAATCATTGGTTCTGATGAATCATTCTCAGTAACCGGTGCTGTGTTTTGTTGTTGCGTCATAATACGTCCTTGATCTTTGAATTATCGTTTGTGACCGGTATTGAGTCTGTTTTCTAGCCATATCGAGTATCTCGACATACTGAAACAGAATACCCAGAACACTAACGCGACAAATACATAACTTTCTGTTGAAAACCCTAGCCATTCAGGGTCGGTGTTTGCTGCTTGGCCAATGCCTAATACATCAAACATACCGATAATGAGTACCAAACTCGTATCTTTAAATAGCCCGATAAAGGTATTTACGATAGATGGAATAGTAATCTTAAGTGCTTGAGGCAAAATGATAAGACCGGTTTTCTTCCAGTAACTTAAACCGAGCGCATCCGCTGCTTCATATTGACCCTTTGGTATCGCTTGTAATCCACCACGAACCACTTCTGCCATATAAGCGGCACTGAACATGACCACACCAATCAGTGCTCTTATTAGTTTATCGGTCTCAGAACCTTCAGAAAGGAACAAAGGTAACATTACTGACGCCATAAACAGAACAGTGATCAATGGAACGCCACGCCAGATCTCGATGTATACCGTACAGATACTGCGTATGATTGGCATCTCAGAACGGCGACCCAGTGCAAGCGCCACACCGATTGGTAGAGACACAACAATACCAACGAGCGCGATGATCAGTGTTACAAGTAAGCCACCCCATTTGTGAGTTGAAACTACTTCTAGGCCGAATACACCACCGTAGAGTAAACCAGCAATAATAAATGGATAGATGTTAACAAAGAACAACCAGATCCACATGCGCTTAGGCGTCTTTTCATAAGCGAGTAGGGCAGTGAAAATAGCCAGTGTTACGTAGAACAGTTTAGGTCTCCATAACTCAGCTTCTGGATAGAAACCGTACATGAATTGTTCCCATCTGACACTGATAAATACCCAACATGCGCCGTCACGGGTACAGTCGTCTCGAGTTGTCCCTATCCAGTCTGCGTTGATAAACGCCCAATCGAGCACGTTCAGCATTAGAGAAAAGACTAAGTAACCCAAGATTAGAGTGACAATAGAGTTTACAGGACCATTAAATAGGTTTTTAAGTAACCAACCTTTTACACCCACTGTGTTACCTGGTGGCGGAAGGTCAGGTTGAAATTGATGTACGCTCATATTATCTCTCCACCAACGCAACTTTGCGGTTGTAAATGTTCATTAATGCAGACGTCAGTAAACTCAACGTCAGATAAACACCCATTGTCATGGCAATGATTTCAATCGCTTGTCCTGTTTGGTTTAGCGTTGTGCCCGCGAATACCGAAACAAGGTCAGGGTAACCAATCGCCATAGCGAGTGAGGAGTTCTTCGTTAGGTTTAAGTACTGGCTCGTTAGCGGAGGAATGATAATTCTTAGCGCCTGAGGGATGACAACTAGCTTCAGTGTACGAGAGCGAGGTAAACCAAGGCTCATCGCTGCTTCGGTTTGGCCGTGGTTGACTGCGTTGATACCTGATCTGACGATCTCAGCGATAAACGCCGCAGTATAAATGGATAACGCAAGTAACAGAGCCGCTAGCTCAGGAATAATGCTAATGCCGCCTCTAAAGTTGAAGCCTTTAAGCTCGGGGTATTGAGCACTGATTGGCGAACCCATCAAGAAATACGCTATGACAGGTAGAACTACGCAGAGAAGCAAAATGATTCTGCCCATTGGTGTTTGTTGACCTGTTAGCTTTTGCTTGTTCTTCGCCCATATAGCGATGAATATCGTTGCAACCAATCCTAGTAAAAATACAGCGATAACAACGCCACTGCCTTGTTCCATCACAGGAGCAGGGAAGTAGAGTCCACGTACATTTAGGAAAATAGCTTCACCTAGGCTCATACTCTGTCTTGGAGAAGGCAGGGCTTGAAGAACGGCAAAGTACCAGAAAAAGATTTGAAGCAGTAACGGAATATTACGGAAAACCTCGATGTAAACAGCAGCTAATCGGCTGACTAGCCAGTTTGATGACAAACGAGCGATACCCATAGTAAAACCGATAGCAGTGGCCAAAATAATACCCAAAAAGGAAACCAATGCGGTATTAAGCAACCCTATGAAAAAGGTTCGACCATAAGAGTATGTTTCATCGTACTCAATGAGTGTTAAACCAATACCAAAACCGGCTTCTTGATCGAGAAAGCCAAAACCAGTGGCAATACCACGAGCGTCAAGGTTGGTTAATGCATTATCAACAATTGAGTAGAAGAAGAAAACAAGAGCCAAAACGGCGATAATCTGAAAGACAACAGATCTAAAAGTGGGATTGTATAGCAGGCTAGCACTCTTTCCGCTTGGAGAAGGTGCCGTACTTTTATTGGGTTTCATACAACAATAACCTCAAAATCCATTTTTATTATAAAATCTACTTACATTCGCTATGATTCTATAATCTAAGCATAGCAAAAGGGCGGCCTAAACCGCCCATTTTTGGTAGTAATTAACGGATTGGTGGAGCGTACATGAAGCCGCCTGCATTCCAAAGCGCGTTAACACCACGAGAGATTTGAAGTGGAGAACCTGTACCAACGGTACGCTCAAAACTCTCGCCGTAGTTACCAACTTGTTTAATTACTTGGTAACCCCAGTCATCACGAATGCCAAGGCCTTTACCTTTAGGTCCATCAACACCCAAGATACGTTTTACGTTTGGATCGGTTGATTTCATCATTTCATCTGCGTTTTTCGACGAAATACCATACTCTTCCGCGTTGATCATTGCGCTAAGTGTCCACTTAGCAACGTTAAACCATTTGTCATCATCTTGACGAACAACTGGTCCTAGCGGCTCTTTAGAGATGATTTCTGGTAGAACCATTGCAGAACTTGGATCTGCTAGGTTTAAACGAAGTGCGTAAAGACCAGATTGGTCGGTTGTTAGTACATCACAACGTCCGGCATCAAAACCTTTAGACGTTTGTGCTGCTGTATCAAATACTACTGGCTTGTATGCCATGCCTTGGTTACGGAAATAGTCCGCAAGGTTTAGCTCAGTTGTTGTACCTGATTGAACACAAACAGATGCGCCATCAAGTTCTTTAGCACTTGTAATGCCAAGGTCATTCTTAACCATAAAGCCTTGACCATCGTAGTAGTTTACACCTACAAAGTTCAGACCCAGTGCAGTATCACGGTGAAGAGTCCACGTAGTGTTACGTGATAGGACATCAATCTCACCTGACTGTAGAGCTGTAAAACGCTCTTTAGCAGTTAGCGGTACATACTTGACTTTAGTTTTATCGCCTAGAACAGCAGCAGCTAGTGCTTGGCAATACTCAACATCGATTCCTTCCCACTCGCCTTTTGAATTCGGGTTAGAAAACCCTGGTAGACCAGTACTGACACCACAAGTTAAAAAACCTTGTTTCGTAACTTTATCCAGAGTGCTGTCTGCAGCAGATGCTGTTGTCGACATTAAGGCAGTCGATGCAGCTACAACAGAAGCAAGAAGTGTTAGTTTATTTGTCATTTGTATCCTTCCTGTATGATCCATGTTAAACCAGGTGACACCTGATACAACGTGCTAAAAATGTTGTTTTTAATTATTTAGTGGAAAAATGTAGATTTTCAATCTACCCGTTCCAACCATTTATAAGCGTAGGTAAGGTTTTGTATTTTCACAAATATCTAAGATGAAAAGATTTTTGATAGCAATCACAATACCGAACAGTAGTTAGAATGACGAAATGTTACGAGCTTGTAAATAGTGCAACTGTGCACCTGATGGATGCAACAGAACTAATGAAGTAAACTTAATGTCCTTTTAGATGTAAATTAATGTTAATGAGTTAAATGTTAGTATTAGTCACTGCTTGTTATGATAAATTCGGTTTAAAATAAATGAATTTAGTGTTTGGGATGATAACGTTGCCCCATTTCTGTTAGGATGAGCTTAATAGATATTAAACTAGCTCAGGGATTGAAATGCAGTATTTTCCACTATTTATGGACTTGGAAAACAAGCCAGTTTTGGTTGTTGGTGGGGGGGAGGTAGCTTGCCGTAAAGTTGACTCGTTACTTAGAGCAGGGGCATTGGTAACAATAACTTCTCCAAAAATCGATGACTATTTGCAAGCACTTGTTAGTGACAACAAATGTCACTGGGTTCAGCATTTTTATTCATCTGACTGTATTCGTAAAGAATACGTTCAGGTATGGGCAACGACTGATAACCCAAGTTTAAATCATCAAGTTCATAAGGATGCGAAGAGTCAGGGGATATTGGTTAATGTTGTCGACGACCTCCCATATTGTGATTTCATCACGCCTTCGATGGTGAATCGTGGTCGCATTCAAATTGCAATATCCAGTGGTGGTGCTTCACCAGTCTTGGTTCGTAATATTCGAGAAACACTAGAAACAGTGTTACCACATAATTTAGCGCTTGTTGCAGACTTCGCCGCTTCGAAAAGAAACTCTATCAAAGATGAGTTGGCCACTGTCGATGCTCGTAGAAAGTTCTGGGAACAGTATCTTAACTCCACCAAGGTTAATGCCGCAACGACGCGAGAAGAACTCGAAACACACTATGTAGAACAACTAGGTTCCGATCGTGATGAAAAAGGCTTTTGTTTTTGGATTGGCTTTACCGATGATGTCGAGCTACTAACGATTAAAGCGATGCGTTATATGCAGCAAGCGGAATTGATCCTGCATCATGCTAATTGCCCGTTCGAGTTTATTGACTTATCTCGTCGAGATGCGGAAAGAGTAGGCTTCACATCTCCAATGGATCTAGCAGATAAACTGCAAGCAGCAAGAGACAAGGATCAGCGTGTTTGTGTGTTTGTTCCTGAGGAATGTCACGAGTACGCTTTGTTGATGAAGAATGATGGATTCTTGATCTCTGGGCGTCTTAAATAGGCATTTTAGTTTTAATAATAGAAAGCCGCTATTTTTAATTAAATAGCGGCTTTTTTAATTTTATCTTGTCTCGAAAACAGAATGTCTAAGAGACTAGGCGTGTTTAGTCGCGGAAATTATCGAACTGGAATGGTTGGCCAAGCTCGCCATTCTTGACTAACGCCATAGCGGCCTGCAAATCGTCTCTCTTTTTACCATTTACTCGAACTTTTTCTCCCTGTATAGAAACCTGTACTTTGAGCTTTGAGTCCTTAACCGCTTTAACAATCTTCTTAGCAACGGGTGTGTCGATACCTTGCTTAAAGGAAACGTTTTGATGCCAACTCTTACCTGTCTGCTCAGCCGTCAGAGATTCCATGGCGGTAGGATCAATGCCACGTTTCGTCAGCTGCGAACGTAAGATGTCGCGCATCTGTTTTAATTGAAAATCACTTTCCGTTGAGAGTTTAACGTTTTCGTCTTTAAGCAACTCAAAGCTAGCCGTAACATTACGGAAGTCAAAACGAGTGGTGAGCTCTCGAGATGCGTTATCAACCGCATTGCGAAGTTCCACTGCGTCTATTTCTGAAATAATATCAAAAGAAGGCATGTCTCTTTCCTTATAAAGTTATTAACGTGCTTTTACGGCATTAGCTAGCATCTCTAGCATAGTTTCGGTGTCTTCCCAGCTTAGGCAAGGGTCCGTAATGGACTGTCCGTAAGTGAGGTTATTGAGGTCACACATTGACTGGTTGCCTTCAACGATAAAGCTTTCCGCCATGACACCTGCAATTCTGTTT
>NZ_MCWZ01000007.1 GCF_002877365.1 Vibrio sp. 10N.261.55.A7 | reverse complement strand
TCAGGTGACATTGCATTATTCCAGCTAAATGAAGGCGGAAAAATGGTCATGCACCGTGGTGATGTCAATAGTGATTTACGTGTGATGGCCAATGCCCCGTTACAACAAGATCACCGTGAATACGCAAAAAACTTCGACATGAATGATTCAACGACGTTACCAGGTTCAATCAGTTCAGCTGACCGTAATATACGTGGCCTTTACGCAACGGAAAATATTTCATTTACAGATGAAAATGCCGACTGGCTTGATGTACGCGGTAAACTAAAAGGCATGTTCGATTTTGGCAACAAAGTGCCACAAGATTTAGTCGACCCAACGAATGATGAGTCTTACACAACGTGGGAAACCTACGTTTACAACCTAAACACAGGTGACGTGACTTATTACAATGAAGGTAATGCAAGCCAAGTATCATTGAACATGAATGATTTACCTAACATCACAGAGCCAATGTGTGCTGATATTTACACACAAGCTAAAACAATAGGCCAAGTAACATTCTCTGTGTGTGAGTAATACCTGAGTAACTCGTCTCGCTGTACAAAGCGTGT
>NZ_MCWZ01000006.1 GCF_002877365.1 Vibrio sp. 10N.261.55.A7 | reverse complement strand
TTATTTAGGAATATTTTTATATTGTCTTCAAATTTACTCAAATATTTTAAGTCTTTCCTTAACAGGAAATCTTTTTCGTTTCTTCTAAGGTGAAGGAGTCGAGTTTCGAGTTCTGAAACCAACATACTTGCGTTACTCAGTTCTACCGTCGTGGACGCAAAATGGGTCGTTATACCTAATAAAGACAGAACGCCTAGTACTGCTACACCACCAAGCGAGTACAACTTCTGTTTTATATTCATCCGAGTGCCTATAAGGGTTTATTGTGTTGATATTAAATAAACTTAGTTGTGTTTGTTGGAATGATCAATCTATTAAAACTGTCGGGTGTTTATCTATTGTTTTGTTTGTGAACTTGACTAGGAAATATGTTGATAGTCTGTTTACTTTGACGTTTAGAAAAAGTCATATATGAATGAATTACCTTGCCTATTGTATTCGACCTCTCAGTGCTTTCGTGCTTCCTTTCCTTTTTTTTGCTTCTATTCGTCGTTTTTGAGAGTTTCGCGTTGGTTTCGTTGCTCGTCTTGTTTTCTGTACAACCGTTGCATTCAAAATTATATCTCTGAGTCGATTCAAAGCATCTTCTTTATTTAGTTCTTGAGTTCTGAAAGATTGCGCTTTAATAATTATCACGCCTTCTTTCGTTAAACGACTATCAGAGAGTGATAACAGTCTTTCCTTGTAAAAGTCAGGAAGTGTCGAGCGCTTTACATCAAACTGTAAGTGGATGGCTGAAGAAACCTTGTTAACATTTTGGCCACCAGCACCTTGAGCGCGTATCGCGGTTAACTGAATCTCCCAAGATTGTAGAGTGACACTGTTGGATATTTTGAGCATACTGATTGCTGACGATTGACCTAAATGGAATACCGAGAATGTACATTGATTTTGGCAAGTATCAAGGCCTTATTTTCGATATGGATGGTACCTTAATTGATACTATGCCTGCACATTTGGATGCGTGGGAAAAGACAGCGCAGCACTTTGGCTTCCCATTCACACGAGAATGGCTCAATGGGTTAGGCGGCATGCCAAGCTATAAAATTGTTGCTGAGATCAATCGTGAATTTGGTCTTGAACTTGATGCTAAGGCTATTTCCGCATTCAAAATGGAAACATTCGCCCAAATCGAAGAGCAAGGGGACATAATTCATTGCACAGTTAACGTCCTCGAACAGTATTACGGCAAGAAGAAAATTGCAGTTGGTACTGGGAGTCAAAGGCAAAGTGCTTTGCGGCTTCTAGAAAAAGCGAACTTATTTAACAAGCTCGATGCCTTGGTAACGGCTTCTGATGTGGTCAACCACAAACCCAATCCAGACACTTTCTTGCAGGCAGCAAAAGAGATGAATTTGAATGCCGGTCAGTGTGTTGTTTTTGAAGACACCAATTTGGGTAAGCAGGCCGCACACGCTGCGGGAATGGATTGCGTCATGGTGGAAGGGGATTCGCTTAAATTCTATCCGTATCAACTGTCTCAATAGAATAGCGAAAATCGATGAACAAAAAAATAGAGCCTTATGAAAGGCTCTATTTTGTTTTCGTTTGCATGATTGATTATTGAATCTCTAGTAACTCAACATCAAAAATCAAAACAGAAGCAGGTGGAATAGGGCCCGTTCCCCCTTTCCCGTAGCCAAGGTTACTCGGTACGAATAGGCGGAACTTATCGCCTTCTACCATAAGTTGAACGCCCTCTGTCCAGCCTTTAATGACTTGGTTGAGGCCGAAAGCAATCGGTTCATTACGCTCAACGGAACTATCAAATACAGTGCCGTCGATTAACGTGCCATGATAATGAACTTTTACTCGACTGGTTGCGGTTGGGTGAGCTTCGCCAGTGCCCTTTTGAAGAACTTGATACTGAAGTCCACTTTCAGTGCTCACGACGTCTTCTTTTGTAGCGTTTTCAGCTAAAAACGCGTCACCTTGTACTTGATTTACTTCCGCTAACTTTCCGTTGTTCCATGAACGATAAAGAAAGAAAACAGCCAATACGACTATGACAACTGGAATGATAAATTTACTCATGATAATCCTATTATTCTTCGATTAAGTAATTAATGGTGCGTGCCATGCTTTCTACATCGCTGTGGCCTTGAGTCAAAATCATATACTTACCACTAACAATAAAAGTAGGAACTGAATTGATTTGGCCCTTTACGGAAACGTCCTGCGCAAACTCTAGCGCTTTGAAAAGCTTTTTCTGCATTTCTTCGTCTAGATCATAAGGGCTCACTAAACCACGTGTTTCAAACGCATTATCTACAGCAAGCTTACGTTCGGCTTGTGTCGCTTCTTGGCCTAATTGAACTGCCGCAAAAAGGTCATCCATCATCGCGTGATCAGGCGTAGCTTGAAGTTGTAATTCTGCGCTGTAATAGATCATTGCTGCAATATGAGCGCTCTCGTTGAATGTTACGTGGACTTTACCAATACTTTGATTCGTTGCGTTCTCGAGCTCTGGAATAACAGATTCCATCTTACGACAGTGGCCACAAGTCAGTGAGAAGACTTCGGTAACGGGAGCTAGGCCGAAGTTAGAAAGATCTGCAGGCAGTCGTACAAACTGTTTGCCTTCTGTTGGAGATGGGCTATCGCTACAGCCGACTAGTGCAGTGATAGAGAGCAATACAATGGCAAACAGAGAGGTGATTTTTTTCATAGATAAGAGCCTATCGAGTTAAGTAGCTAGATTCTAACTGGATATTGAACGTACGAAAATGAAAATATCATAGTTGGTGACACTTTTTAGCTCCTTGCTGCATTGGCGACTGAAATCGTTTTCGAGGTAATCGAACATGAAATAAATATCAGTTATTTATTAAAGTTTGCTTTGATTGGCCGATATACTTTAAGTGACTTTATGATATTCAATGAAGGATGAGATGGTACCGTTATGAAGTATATTATTTTACCAATTTTACTCGTGTTGACAGGATGTGGCAGTTTGCCGTCCGATATGATGTTAATGGGTGATAGTATGCTTGATGTCGCGCCAAAAGGAGACGTGGATGTCCGTTATCCCGAGTGGCGAAAGGCTCCGCAAATATCGACAGCGGGCGTTCAAGGGCCCATGGGACAGCAACGCACAACGAGCTACGACTCACTGCAATCTTTTTTGTTGAAAAACGGTGTTGATTACGAAGTGTTGCCTGGGAATCATGTGATGGTAAAACTTAAAGACACCATCAAGTTTGAAACCGGCTCTTCCAAAGTCTCTTCAGATTCTTCGTATTGGCTAGGCATGATGGGGGATTATCTATCAAGGGATCCAGGCATCGACATTGTGATTGATGGTCATGCAGATAGTACTGGAACGCCCAACTTTAATGATGGCTTATCTTTGCGACGAGCTAAACAAGTGAAGCAAACGCTGATCAAAAACAATGTGGCAATGGACTCAATTTTTACGCGTGGCTATGGTGAATATGTCCCTGCTTGTACAAATAAAACCACAGCTGGCAAAGCGTGTAACCGCCGAGTAGAAGTTCTGTTTGTTGTCTCAAACAATTAGTACTTTTTTACTGTAAAACGTTAGTCGAATTTAGGCTGATACCCATTTCAGCCTATGTACTAAGGTAATGGTTAAAATCCTTTCTGCTGGGATTAGTTCCAACTCAATTAATCACTTCCCTACTCATTAACCTTTATTTAGGTTTCTACCCAAATCTATTTCCTGATGAAAGCCGTCAGGCGTATGAAGACTTTTAAACGATTTGCGTTGACGTTTATCTATGGGCCGTAATTAAAACAATTGTCGAACTTGTTAAGCGCTACATAGAATCAAGTACTCATCTCTCATGTAAATCATCTTCGAAACCTTATTGCACTTAGATCTGTTGCCACTCTCTCGATTATTTGTTCTATTACACGATGTAAACACTTTAAGGATGATTTATGAATAGGAACGTGTGGCTACTTTCACTCTGTCAGGCATTGTTAATGACAGGCAATATACTGCTGATCTCTGTGATTGGATTGATCGGCAAGCAGATAGCGCCAAGTGTGAGCATGATTACGTTACCTGTTGCGCTTCAGTTTCTCGGCCTTATGTGTGCGACCATTCCCGCCTCGTTGATCTCAGGGAAGCTAGGAAGAAAAAGAGGGTTTAGCATTGGAAATATGGTGGGTATAACAGGGGCGAGCTTGGCCACTTATGCGTTAACCATACAAAGCTTTCCTCTCTTTTGTTTTGCCACCTTCCTACTAGGCATTGGTATTGGCTTTGGAACCTTGTACCGATTTGCCGCTATTGAAGTGTGTAACGAAGACGCGAGACATCGAGCGATTTCGATCTCAATGGCTGGTGGCGTTTTAGCGGCTGTGTTAGGGCCAAACCTAGCGATTATGTCCCAAGAATGGTCTCAAGGAGGGTTGTATATTGGCGCCTTTGCTTCCTTGATTGCGCTTAACATACTGGCTCTTATCATTTTACAAACCATACAATTCCCGAAGGTGTCACTGGACAACCAGGCTCGTAAAGCAGACAGCTTAAGCTCAATAATCAAAGCGCCTAACTTCGTAGGGGCGGTCTTTGCTGCCATGGTTGCTTATGCGGTGATGAATATTTTGATGACAGCAACCCCTTTGGCAATGATAGGGTGTGGATTTGACTTCACTAAAGCGGCGGGTGTTATTGAATGGCACGTGCTTGGCATGTTTGTGCCCGCTTTTTTTACTGGCCATCTCATTGAGAAGTTTGGTGCAAGGATTATGATATTAGCCGGCGGTATTCTATTTGTCGTGTGTATCGCGATTAACATTCATGGAGAGTCGATTTGGCACTTTCGATCCGCTCTGGTGATACTTGGCGTTGGGTGGAACTTCATGTTTATTGCCGCAACCGGCCTGTTCAGTCACTCTTATGAACCTCAGAATAAAGCAAAGGCACAAGCGTTTAACGAGTTTGTGGTCTTTGGCTGCGTGACCATTACGGCGATGCTCTCGGGCTGGCTAGAATCGACCGTTGGGTGGCAGAGCCTAAACATTTATGTCCTGCCATTCGTTATTATGGTGATGGCTTGGTTTGCAGTGAATGCCAAAAAGTCACGCATTCAAAAACAAACTATCTGACCAACGTATTAATGAAGCGTCTATACAATGAAAGAGCCGGACTCGGCTCTTTCTATAAAACATCACATTGAGCTAACTCTACATAGTGTCTATGACTGAGAGACATCTCGGTAGAAATAGCGCTCGCATATCGTTGGGTTTACACGTTTGATCAACTTAGAGAGTAAGCCAATCATGAGCACCGAGAACAGGAGCCTGCCCCAAAATATCGTATAGAAGTCCGCACCGATGAGCATGATTAACAGCGTGTCTTCAATCAAACTGTGTAGAAGATTGAGGAGCATGATGGCGGTGAAAACATCTCTTGCTGAAATATGACCGCGTTTTGCTTCGTTGATCAATAACCCCCCTCCGAATGACAGGCCTAGTGTGACTCCGATGATCGTGAGGTTGGTTGCGTCTTTACTGATTCCTAATAGGCGCAAAAAGGGTCTCAGTACAATCGCCATTAATTTCTCAATGCCCAACAGTTTTAAAACCTTAAGAAGAAAAAGTAGGGCAGAGATCACCATGAAGATAATCGCAAAATTTATTAGCTGGTCCACGCCCCATGCTAGGTAGCTTGTATCACCTGATGGTTCAGGTTGCCAAAGCACGGTTGCAGGGTAATTGAGTAAGTCACCGTATTGATAACTAAGATTCAGCAGCCAGGCTAATAAAAGGCTGCCACCCACTCGGATGGATAATGTCGCAAGCCAACTTACGCCCGCCTTTTTTGCGATCGCGCCTTCAATAGGTAATGAGTGCGCAAGCAACATCATGCTGCCTAGCACTGACGCTTGAGCGACGGTTAGCGAAACATCAGAGTTAATCAGCACAATGAGGCCAGCATAGATATTGGTTAATAGAGTTGTGGCCCACACCAATCCCATCTCTTTGGGTAAACCTACCGTGTGCATGAGTGGGCTTAACCACTCGCTGAGTATGACGATTCCCCCAAACTCTTCGATGACTTTTATGACGATAATTATCGGGATCATAATGCGAAATAACGTCGTTGTGACCTCGAAAATTTCTTTGATAAGCTCTTGGAAAAAGAGTTTTATTTCTTTCATCTTTACTATTCTATTTTGTTGTCATGGACTAAATTCTACCGTTATTTAAGTGATCTAAATTTCTAATTTGTTGTTTAAAGTCGATACCAATTTTTAAATGGTGTAATTTAAGAAATATTGCATCAAAATTTAGGTGGATTAAGAAATTATGGAAATAGACCGAATTGATCGAAGTATCCTAGCTGAATTGCAAAAGAACAATCGCATTTCCAATCTCAGTTTAGCGGAGCTTGTCGGCTTATCTCCCCCTGCGTGTTTGAAACGGGTAAAAAAAATGCGGGAAGCCGGTGCCATTGTCGCTGATGTTTCAATCGTTGACCCTGAATTAACAGGCAACAAAATGACGCTTGTCGTGTCGGTAGAGATGGAGAGAGACAGAGCGGATATCTATCAGGTATTTCGTCGGTCTATTTTGAAAGCGCCAGAAGTCACGCAATGTTACCAGATATCAGGCAGCTATGACTTTATGCTGATCGTTACCGTGAAAGACATACAGGCTTACGAGAGCTTTGTAGAGCGAGTTTTGCGTAAAGATTTAAACATACGAAAATTTCACACTTCGGTTTCAATGCGAACGGTTAAGTTTAGTACTGCACTCAACTTGGAATAGTCGCGATGGTATTTGTATCTATGTAACATATTTAACCGTGAACAATGTAAATGACATTCATTTCTATAAAGTGTGAGGTTCATATTAGGCGCTAATTTGAATAATTGTATATATTCACGGGCTAAAACCTAATAATACAAAAGTACTAGTCATGAATGTCAGCTCTTCTTTATCAATCCAGTCTCGTGAAACACAATTAAGCGAAAAAGAACAACTTGTTTCGACGACCGACCTTAAGGGCGTTATTACCTACAGTAATGAGGCCTTTTGCCGTATCGCGGAATACAACGAACAAGAACTGTTAGGGCAACACCACAATATTGTTAGGCATAGTGATATGCCCAAAGCTGCGTTTGCAGATATGTGGGTGAACCTAAAGCAAGGTAAAGCTTGGCGAGGAATTGTGAAAAATAAAACCAAGTCAGGTGGATACTACTGGGTCGATGCTTATGTCACGCCCATATACGACAATGGCAAGGTGAGTGGTTACCAGTCTGTACGTGTTAAACCAAAAAGCGAATGGGTACAAATCGCAGACAAGGCCTATCAAGGGTTATTAAAGGCAGAAAAGTCAGGTCGCCAGTGGTCGTTACAGATCAGTGATAGCGTTCGATATGCCGTGTTACTTGGCTCTCTCGCTGCCCCGTTATTTTCAAATATTATCGAAGTAGGGCAAGTATCCCAATGGCTTCTTAGCTTGCTACCTGTTTCGGCATTAGCTCTGCTTTTCCGACAAGAGCTTATTGATACTCCCTTACAGCTGAAAAAACTGCAGTCTAAGTTTGATAGCGTGAGCCGACTGGTTTACTCAGGTAATAGCCAATTTTCTATCGCTGATTTTCATTTGAAGTTACTTTCCGCTCGAATCAGAACGGTATTAGGCCGCATGACTGATTCAGCCAAACCTCTTCAAGACTTAGCCGACAATTTAAACGGCACGTCTTTCCAAGTGTCTGAGGCGTTAGATCAACAAACTAAAGATATCTTGCAAGTGCGTGAAGCAACGGAAGAGGTCGAAGTAACGGCCAATGAAGTTTCTTCACTGACAGAGGATGCACATCAGATAGTCGACGTGACGCTACAAACGTGTGCGGGTGCTAAAGAGAGCATCAACCAGACTCATCACAACCTTGAAAGCTTGGTATCGCAAGCAGAAAAAGCAACCGCAACGACTTACCAATTGAGTGACCAAGCCCAGAATGTCAGTAATGCTATGGAAGAGATTGGTGGTATCGCAGAACAAACCAACCTGCTAGCGCTTAATGCGGCGATAGAAGCTGCGAGGGCGGGTGAACAAGGAAGAGGCTTTGCTGTCGTTGCTGATGAAGTTCGAGCACTGTCGGGCCGCACGTCGAAAGCGACCGTGCAGATTAAAGAAAGTATCGAAACGATGTTAACGACGATAGATAGCTGGCAAAAAGATATTCTGGCTAACAAAGAACAGACAGATGCTTGTGGCAATGTTGCCAAGGTAAGTTCAGAGCGTCTATCGGAAGTTGAAACGTTAATGCAATCGATGAACGAATTAATGAAGTCGGTTGAAAGTTCGGCTCACAAACAGCGTCAGCTATCGAGCGATGTGAACCTTCATATGCAGTCTATCGCGTCAACAGCAGAGCATAATCTAGTAGCGACACATTCAGTCAAAGACCATTCGAAAGAGCTCAAAGAGCAAGTGAATGAGTTCTACCAACTGGCAAAGCGTTTCGAAGAAAAATAGCCGTTAAGCCCAAGCTAAATGAAACATAAAAGCCCCGCATTTTCATGCAGGGCTTTCTGTATGTATCAACCCATTTAACGGCGAGACAATTTAATCAAGATTAAGCTAGAAGCTCTTTTGCTGTGTTTACTACATTTTCTGTAGTGAAACCGAACATCTTGAATAGCTCGCCTGCTGGTGCAGATTCGCCAAACGTTGTCATACCGATGATCTTGCCACCGAAGCCTACGTACTTGTACCAGAAGTCAGCGATGCCAGCTTCTACTGCGATACGTGCAGTCACGTCAGATGGCAGTACAGATTCACGGTATTCAGCATCTTGCTTGTCGAACGCATCCGTTGCAGGCATAGATACTACGCGTACTTTCTTACCTTCAGCTGTTAGTTCAGCTGCAGCGTTAACCGCTAACTCAACTTCAGAACCTGTAGCGATAAGGATAAGCTCTGGCTTGCCTTCACAATCTTTCAGGATGTAACCACCCTTAGCGATATTAGCCACTTGCTCAGCGTCACGATCTTGCTGTGCAAGGTTTTGACGAGAGAAGATAAGTGCAGAAGGACCATCTTTACGCTCGATTGCCAGTTTCCAAGCAACAGCAGACTCAACCTGGTCACATGGACGCCATGTGCTCATGTTTGGAGTCAGACGTAGAGAAGCGATCTGTTCAACCGGTTGGTGAGTTGGACCATCTTCGCCAAGACCGATAGAGTCATGTGTGTAAACCTGAATGTTCTGAGTTTTCATCAGAGCAGCCATACGCATAGCGTTACGCGCGTATTCCATGAACATTAGGAAAGTAGCGCCGTATGGTACGAAACCACCGTGAAGAGCGATACCGTTCATGATAGCCGTCATACCGAATTCACGTACACCGTAATGGATGTAGTTACCAGAGAAGTCGTTTGCTTCAAGAGACTTAGAACCAGACCACATAGTTAGGTTAGAAGGCGCAAGGTCAGCAGAGCCGCCCATGAATTCTGGTAGCATAGCACCGAATGCTTCTAAAGCATTTTGAGACGCTTTACGTGATGCAATGTTTGCAGGGTTAGCTTGAAGATCAGCGATGATTGCCGATGCTTTTTCTTCCCATTCAGCTGGAAGATCACCGTTTACGCGGCGTTTGAATTCAGCTGCCAGCTCAGGGTATGCTGCTTCATAAGCTGCAAGTTTCTCGTTCCACGCTGCTTCCTTAGCTGCGCCTGCTTCTTTCGCATCCCACTCTGAGTAAACTTCCGACGGAATTTCAAAAGGACCGTGCTCCCAACCTAATTGTTTACGAGTTGCTGCGATTTCGTCAGCGCCTAGTGGTGCACCGTGACAGTCGTGCGTACCTGCTTTGTTTGGAGAACCAAAGCCGATAACTGTTTTAGTACAGATTAGAGTAGGGCGAGGATCCGCTTTAGCTGCTTCGATTGCCGCGTTGATAGCGTCAGCATCGTGACCATCTACAGCTGGGATTACGTGCCAGCCGTAAGCTTCAAAACGCTTAGGTGTATCGTCAGAGAACCAACCTTCAACTTCGCCATCGATAGAGATGCCGTTGTCATCCCAGAAAGCAACCAGCTTACCAAGACCTAACGTACCCGCTAAAGAACATGCTTCGTGAGAAATACCTTCCATCAGGCAGCCATCACCCATGAATGCATAAGTGTAGTGGTCTACGATGTCGTGGCCTTCTTTATTGAACTGTGCTGCTAGTGCTTTCTCAGCCATTGCCATACCAACAGCGTTCGTGATGCCTTGACCTAGAGGACCAGTCGTTGTTTCAATACCAGGAGCGTAGCCGTACTCTGGGTGACCTGGAGTCTTAGAGTGTAGTTGACGGAAGTTCTTAAGGTCTTCAATTGAAAGCTCGTAACCTGCTAGGTGAAGCAGAGAGTAAATCAGCATAGAGCCGTGGCCGTTAGACAGGATGAAACGGTCGCGGTCAGCCCATTCTGGGTTTGCTGGGTTGTGGTTTAGGTGAGAGCGCCAAAGTACTTCAGCGATGTCAGCCATGCCCATAGGTGCGCCAGGGTGGCCAGAGTTTGCTTGTTGTACGCCGTCCATGCTTAGAGCACGAATAGCGTTAGCTAGATGTTTGCGATTCATAATTGCTTCCAAAGAGATTCGAAATTAATAATTCGTTAGTAGATATAAGAGAGGAACGAAATTCGTTCCTCTTTTTTATTCGGTAGTGACTACAGCTTAGCTGCGATCATGTCTTCTAGTTTGCCTTGGTCAACTGCGAAGTTGCGGATGCCTTCAGCTAGTTTCTCTACAGCCATTGGGTCTTGGTTGTGATCCCATAGGAACTCAGCGTGAGTCATCGCTGCTGGACGCTCTTTAGTACCGTTAGAGTCGATGAGTTTTTCTACTACTTCGCCTTCGGCAGCTTCTAGGTCAGCTAGAAGTTGAGGTGCGATAGTTAGGCGGTCACAACCAGCAAGTTCAAGGATCTCACCGATGTTACGGAAGCTTGCGCCCATAACAACAGTTTTGTAGCCGTGTTCTTTGTAGTAGTTGTAGATGTTTGCAACAGAGATAACACCTGGATCTTCTTGAGCTTCGAAATCACGACCTTCTTTCGCTTTGTACCAGTCCATGATGCGACCTACGAAAGGAGAGATTAGGAATACGCCAGCTTCAGCACAAGCACGTGCTTGAGCGAAAGAGAATAGAAGCGTTAGGTTACAGTTGATGCCTTCTTTCTCTAGGATTTCAGCAGCGCGGATACCTTCCCAAGTAGAAGCCAGTTTGATTAGGATGCGGTCGTTAGTGATGCCAGCGTCGTTGTACATTTTGATAAGTTGACGAGCTTTAGCAACGCTGCCTTCCATGTCGTAAGAAAGACGAGCATCTACTTCAGTAGAGATACGGCCTGGTACCACTTTTAGGATTTCTTTACCGATGTTGACGTTAAGCATGTCGCAAGTGTCTTGAACTTGTTGTGCTTTGTCGCTGCTTTGTGCTTTTGCGTATTCGATAGAAGCATCAATAAGAGGTGCATACTCGGCAATCTGAGCCGCTTTAAGAATTAGAGAAGGGTTAGTAGTAGCATCTTCAGGCGTATATTTTGCGATTGCTTCGATATCACCCGTGTCCGCAACAACCGTTGTCAGTTTACGAAGTTGCTCTAACTTATTGCTCATAATGATCCATCCTATTTTTGGGGCTTTATACGCCAATGGCGAGTAAATACATTCTTAAAACATGTGATGCCAATTGTTCATTTCTTAGCATCAGATTCTATTTTCAATAACAGTGAACAGTTGCCTTTGAGCGATTGCTCATTGCTTGAGTAATTGATGTATCCATAATTAGCGTATTCAGAAAATTTGTCAATTACTCTACATGAAAATATATGGGCTAGCTCCTTAAAAAGGCAATATTCCAACAGAGAGGAGCGGTGTTGTCGCTGTTGCCTATACATAATTTACAAAGTATTAAGAAAATGTGTGATGAGCATTTGTAATGGTTGTGAGCGAATGATTGGCAAGTTTGGCTATTTTCGATAGAATCGATGAACCGTTTAAAGCCTGTAGGTGCTATTTTGCCAAACACTCAAGACATCTCATTAGAAACGACCAACTTATTGACCGAAATCGCCGTTGCTTATTATCAAGATGGCGCTACCCAAGAAGAAATATCTCGGAAGTTTGCGATATCTCGGGCAAAAGTAGGCCGAATGCTAAAACAAGCGCGTGACGAAGGGATTGTGGACATTACAGTCAAATATCACCCAGTATTCAGTGCCAAAATAGAACAACGCCTAATAGAGCGGTTTGGAGTGAGTCGTGCGCTGATTGCGTTAGATCAACCGAACGAAGAGCAACAACGATTACAGGTTGCGGGACTTGTCTCTAATTACCTAACCAGTACATTGAAAAATGGCATGGTCGTGACGGTTGGTCAGGGAAGAAACGTTTCATCTGTTGCTCACCACATCGGTGTTATTACCCCACGAGACTGTAAGTTCGTTTGTGGTATTGGTGGCATACACCCAAGAGGCGGTATGTTCAACGCCGATCATATTTGCCGTCAACTGGCTAAGAAATACGGGGGATCATCAGAATCGCTGTATGCCCCTGCGTATGCTGAAAACCCAGAGCAGAAAAAAGCATTCATGCAAAACGCGACGGTAAAACAAACACTCGACCTTGCACGTAAAGCCGATGTCGCACTTGTCGGAATTGGAGACATGAGTGAAAACAGTTACATGGTAGACCTCGGGTGGTTTAGTTCTGACGAAGTCGTGCAGTCAAGGTTAACTCAAGGGGTGGTGGGGGATTTTGCTGGCTATGACTTTTTCGATGTTCATGGCAAGGTTGCTGATACCGTAATGAGCGATCGTGTCATTGGTCTCGGTATTGAAGAGTTTCGCCCAATTGCAGAAGTGATTGCTATCGCTGCAGAGAACTCTAAACCCCTCGCATTGTTAGGCGCATTAAGAACGGGTGTTGTGGACGTTATTGCAACGAGCGTAAGTAACGCACTAACGGTTCTAAACCTCGACGAACAGATGGAAGGGCTCTCCAAGATGGGCAAGTAGAGGACCAAATCTCGACTTGGGCAAAAAGGGTATGTCTCATCGATACGAAAAAATGAAAAGGGTAGGGTATAAATGCGTCGTCACTCGCAGCCCTATTTAGTTTTGATGCGAAAGTAAATAATTGTGACTAGTTTGTAACCAGATAACAGGAGGTTACAATGAAAAAAACACTATCAACGTTAGCGATTGCATCACTTTTTTCGACCAGTTCTTGGGCACAAGAGCCCGTAGTTGCGGGCTACTTTGCTGATTGGCAATATCTAAACGAAGATAACCCTTATACCGTGAGCGATATTCCGGCGGATAAACTGACTCACATCATTTACGCTTTTTTAAGTATGTGTGGCCCACATGAGGGGGCTTCAAAAGCGGTTCAAGTACAGATATCAGAAGCTTGTGAAGGAAAAGAGCCGTTTTCCGCTGTTATTGTTGATCAAAAAGCAGCAATCCAACATGACTTCGGGCAGGTCGACGTGGATGTGGACTATAAAGGACACTTCGCGCAACTTGCTCAACTAAAGAAAGATCACCCTTCTATAAAGATACTGCCATCATTTGGCGGTTGGACGATGTCTGAACCATTTCACGCTATGGCGACTAGCCCTCAAGCCATCGAACAATTCTCCAGAACCGCTGTTGAACTTATCGAAGAATACGCGTTCTTTGATGGTATTGATTTAGACTGGGAATATCCAGGTGGTGGAGGCTTAACAACGTCACCATGGAATCCGAATACAAAACTCAGTGATGAAGTAAAAAAAGCAGAGCGCGATGCCTTTACCGATTTGGTTAAACACCTAAGATCGGATCTCGATGAATTGTCAGAAAAAACAAAACGAGAATATGAGCTTTCGACTGCCGTAGGTGTTGGCCCTAAAGCGGCTCAGATCGACTGGGAAAATGCGGGGCCGTATCTAACGAATATGTTTGCTATGACCTACGATTTCCTTGGCGGTTGGGGCGCTCAAACCGGCCACATGACTAACCTTCATGCGACAGAAAGAAGTTGGTGGGGAATGGGTGCCGATGTGTTTATCAATCAGATGATCGAATTGGGTATACCGAGTGAGAAACTCGTTCTAGGAGCCGCATTCTACGGTCGCGGATGGCAAGGCACGAATGACTATCAAGGTGAGCTGCCGTCTAGCGAGTTGGTTTCTGAAAAAGGGGCAGAATTCGGCACTGGCGAGAATGGATACTTCATGTTCTGGGATCTTATGAAAAACTATAGCGAGAAAGAGGGTTATAGCTATTTATACGACGAACAATCGCAAGCGCCTTACCTATGGAATGAAAAAGAAAAGGTCTTCATCTCTTTTGAAGATGAACGTTCAATTCGAGCGAAAGTCGAATGGGCAAAATCGGCGAAGTTAGGTGGCGTCTTCAGTTGGGAACTGTCAGGTGATCCATCAGGAAAGTTAGTTGAAACGATGTATAGCGAAATGAACAAATAGTATCTATCTCTCCATCTATTCAACCAACGAAAACAACTGGCTCCAAATAAAACAACACCCTGCTAATTGGCGGGGTGTTGTTGTTTTAGCTTCGATGCAAGGTGTTATCAATCTTAAACCTCCAAAACCTACATAGTTTTCAAACTGGCCTACTTGTTCTTAGGCGTTTGAACAATATTCAACGCGTTGGGGTCATCCTCGAAAGGATGCTCGGCTCTGTCGCGTAACACCTCTAGCTGATGCTCTAGCATATTAACGGTATCGTAATCAGCCTCAGAACAAGCGATATAAATCTGCTGTTCTAGAGCCTCGATACTATCTTTTAGTGCCATAACCCACCTCCTAGATATGCCATTGAGAACGTTTTTACCTGTTCTCAAATCTATTGTAGTCAAGTAAACCAAATTCGATAGGCTGATCTTGTTGATACCATTGGTGAAGGCGATCGCTGAATGGCCAGAAACGTGAGTCGCTGCGGCGAATACCAAATTGATCCAGCAACTTAATGTAGTCTGCTTCGACTGAGATTGATTTAAGCATATTAACGAGTTTTGGAACGTCATTCTCATTCACGAGAAGAAACGCTTGGGGATAACTTCCAAGTACGCCTTTTACTAGAGTCAGATCGTCGTTTTCTGGGTCTCGGTTACTCTCTTCATCAAACAAGCTTGATATGTTGCTGTGCGCGTTGTTATGAAGAAGAGTAAACACTTCGTCTACACCTGAATTACTTTCCACCAGCATCATAATGGTTTGCGGTAGATAGAAGATGCCTTTGCCTTTTATGTTATCCACCGTTTGAAGCAGTGACTCAGTTTCAGCGGCTAAATGGGTGTTCTGTATTTTGTATCGATCAGTCAGAATAGGATCGAGCTGATTACCAATGATCTCGAACAGCTCTTGTTTGTAATCATCGGTTTTATACTGAACGTTGCTCGGCTGATTAAATGGCTCGATATTTCGCTGAAAGAAGTCACTCAACTGACTGCTTTGATTTTCATACCAACTCGAGTGTTCAACGTGCCTCATCTCTTTAGGTAGAAAGCTTACAAAGTTAGTTTCGCCTTCTAATCGTAAAAAATCCATGTACATGCGTGTGATCAGTTGATGG
>NZ_MCWZ01000005.1 GCF_002877365.1 Vibrio sp. 10N.261.55.A7 | reverse complement strand
GATTTAGGCAACAACGCCACGTTTACTAGTAGATTTGGATTACATATCTCAAGACGAATTTACTAAGGTTTTTACCTACGCAGATGATTTACAAACAGCAATAATCAAATTTTATGAAGAGTGGTATCAAGACAATCCTTTTCATGGAGATAAAGACGCCTATAAAGACCCAAATTTTGTCGTTGTGTTAGGTTCAAATCCACACACTTCCGATGAACGGATACATGGGGCTGTATCATGGATTCAACAAAGCAGTTCAAAAGCAAAGGTAGTGTTAACCGGTGGTGGCTTTTCTTCTGCTCAAACAGAAGCACAGCATATGTCTGAAGTCTTCGCTAGTTTCAAACTTCCCAATACCGTATTTCTTGAAAACTACGCCATGGATACTATCGGGAATGCGTGGTTTTCAAAAAACCTATTACGGCAACAAGGCCTCCTACTTCCAAACACAAAAATACTGGTTGTTACTTCTTGTTTCCATGTAATACGTTCTTTATTTTTTTTCAAACAAATTTTTGGAGAAGATTTTCTCATCGCGTCTCATGGAGTTAAAACCTGCACAGGCAGTATAGACACTGTCTCCTCTGAAGAAATGGTAAAAGAATACAACTCGGTTCAAAGTCTCAATATCTTCAACCAAGAAACACCGCAAGATGATCAAGACATTTTATTAAAATTATTACAAAATCATGATCTCTATAAAAATCGCTACGATCTAATACGGATGTTTCTCAAGAAAAGCCTTTAGTGCAAAACAATATGAGATGAAAATCGTATCTTTATCAAGCTTTGTAGTAATGTATTTGCGCATTGGCTTTATTTCCTAATTTGAATCCAGATAGAAAGCCCCTATGCGACTAATCGTTTTTCAACCAAACATCTTTGTTAGCTTCGATGTTTTCAGCATTCTTCTTTTTACGTTTTTTCTTACCTGTTCCTGCGGGTTTCGCCATTGGTTTGTTCGCCGCTAGCATCTCTTCTGTGATGGTTTCATCCACTTCGAAACCAGGCACCTGTTCACGCTCTAGACGGATCTTGTTCTTTTTCTCAATGACTTTGAAGTGGTGAAGGTCTTCATAATCAATAAGTGATAGCGCTAAACCGACCTCGCCAGCACGGCCACTTCGCCCAATTCGGTGCATGTAATCGGCTGGGCTTCTTGGTAAATCGAAGTTAATCACGACAGGGAGCTTTTCAATATCCAGTCCACGAGCTGCAATGTCGGTAGCGATCAGTACGTCAATGTGTCCCGCTTTGACATCTTCCAGAATACGAGTACGAGAGCCCTGCCCTTTATCACCGTGGAATACATCGGCTTCAATGCCACGCTTGTAGAGCTTATCGGCAAGGTGCTCACAACTGTTCTTTGCATTGACGAAAACCAACGCCTGACGCCACTGATTCTCTTTGATTAAGTGCGCCAACACTGCGGTTTTTTCACCTTTGTTCACATTGAAAACACGCTGAACCAACGTGCTCGCGTCACTGCTTTGCAGCTGAACTTCAACCGGATCAATCAGTAGATTTTCAGTCAGTTGTTGCACTTGCTCAGGGAAAGTCGCTGAGAACAGAAGCGTCTGCTTTCTCTTTGGAAGCAATTTCATGATCTCTGCGAGTTCTTCCGTAAAGCCTAGGCTCAACATGCGGTCGGCTTCATCCAACACGAGCGTATTCACACGGTCCAGCTTGATGGCATTGCTAGAGATTAAATCCAACAGACGACCTGGGGTCGCTACTAAAATGTCAGCGCCGCCACGCAATGCCAGCATTTGCGTATTGGCAGACACACCACCAAATACTGAAACCGTTTTGATGGCCCCGTTAAAGTAGACTGAATACGATTTAATGCTGTCTGAAACCTGCTTTGCCAATTCTCGCGTAGGGACAAGCACTAAACCTGAAACGTAATTACCTTTACCTCGACTGCCACCATTATTGCCTTCCGGTGCTTTGCGAGAAAAAGCATCTTGCAGCATAGGCAGTGCAAACGCCGCTGTTTTACCAGAGCCAGTGTTCGCGCCTGCAATCAGGTCACGGCCTTTTAGCACACTTGGTATGACCTCGGCCTGTATCGGCGTTGGTGTTTTGTATTCCAGCTCGATAAGTCGTGCTAATAAAGGCTGAATAAGACCAAGCTGTGAAAAGTCGGCGATGTTGGATTGTGTCGTCATTACGTTCATGGACCTAGGCTAATAGAAACGAGCGCATTCTAACTCAAATACGCCCTGCCCGCATCGCTATTGTTAATCCTAACGACAAAATTCTTTTGTTAGACAGAGCCCCAATTTTATCCGTTAATGCGCACCTAAATCGTAGCTAGGAAACGGACTAATAGGCTGCGATTCAAAAATTTAACTTGGGCTGTGAGCGAAATGGAAGTGCTAATCATGCAAACGTAAATAGTGATGCTAGGCATCGCATTATGAGATGAACATCGTGACTGACTTTAATGTAACAACAACTTCTATGGCTGGTAACACAAAGCTGGACAACATTCGCGCTGACTACAATGTGCAATATTGGAGTCAGGATTTTTTTGGCATTAATGACAGCGGTGAAATCTTTGTCTCTCCACGCAGTGATAAGCAGCACCCAGTTCCTTTGGTTTCGATTGCGAATGAGCTGGAGAAAAAAGGATTAAACCTGCCAGCGCTGGTGCGTTTTCCTCAAATCATTCACCAGCGCGTGCACAACATTTGTGATGCGTTTAACCAAGCGATCGACGAGTACCAGTACGACAATAATTATCTATTGGTTTACCCAATTAAAGTGAACCAGCAAAAAGAAGTGGTCGATCAGATATTGGCAAGCCAAGCGCAATTAGAAACAAAGCAGCTCGGGTTGGAAGCGGGCAGTAAACCGGAACTTCTAGCGGTACTGGCGTTGGCGCAACAAGCCAGCTCTGTCATTGTCTGCAACGGATACAAAGATCGCGAATACGTGCGTTTGGCACTCATTGGAGAAAAGCTCGGCCACAAGGTTTTCATTGTGCTTGAGAAACTATCCGAGCTCGACATAGTGCTGCGCGAAGCAAAAGACTTAGGCGTGAAACCACGCTTAGGACTGCGTATCCGCCTAGCCTCTCAAGGTGCGGGTAAGTGGCAATCAAGCGGTGGCGAAAAGTCGAAATTTGGTTTGTCAGCGTCTCAAGTGCTCACCGTCATTGATCGCTTGAGACTAGAAGACAAACTCGACGCCATGCAGTTAGTGCATTTCCACTTGGGATCGCAAATGGCCAATATTCGCGATGTTCGAAATGGGGTGAATGAATCTGCGCGTTTTTACTGTGAGCTTCGCGAGTTAGGCGCGCCACTCGATTATTTCGATATCGGTGGTGGATTGGCGGTGGATTATGACGGAACGCGCAGCCAATCGTCTAATTCAATGAATTACAGCCTAGCGAAATACGCAAGAAACGTCGTGAGCAGCGTGGGCGATGTGTGTAATGAATACCAGCAACCCAAGCCTGTGATCATTTCGGAATCTGGGCGCTCATTAACGGCGCATCACGCAGTATTGATCACCAACGTCATCGGCACAGAGAGCTATGCCGTTGAGCACATTGGTGCGCCAAGCGTTGACGCACCTGTTCTTCTACAAAATATGTGGAACAACTGGCAAAACCTAACAGAAGGCACAGATGCACGAGCACTGATTGAAATTTACAACGATACACAAAGCGATATTAGTGAAGCGCACGCATCGTTTTCAACGGGGGTCATTAACCTAGAACAACGAGCATGGGTGGAGCAGCTCTCTTTGCGTATCTACGCAGAGCTGCGTCAACTAATGAGCAATAAGAATCGCTTTCACCGACCGATTTTGGATGAGTTGAACAGCCGCTTAGCCGACAAGTTTTTTGTTAACTTCTCGCTATTTCAATCGCTGCCTGATGCGTGGGGTATCGATCAGGTGTTCCCTGTTCTACCGCTATCAGGGTTAGACAATGTGGAAGACAAACGCGCTGTGATGCTTGATATCACCTGTGACTCAGATGGGGTGATTGACCATTACGTTGAAGGACAAGGCATTGAAACAACGCTTGCAGTTCCTGAGTGGACGAAAGACAAGCCTTACTTAATGGGGTTCTTTTTGGTGGGCGCGTATCAAGAAATATTGGGCGATATGCATAACTTATTTGGTGACACACACAGCGCAGTAGTCACCGTTAACGATCAAGGGCAGACCGTTTTCGAATCCATTGATGAAGGCGACTCCGTCGAAGATATGATGCGTTATGTTCATATCGACGTGGACAAAATTCGCAACAACTATCGCCAACTGGTCGATCGCTTTGTCGATAAAAATGAACAGAGCCTTGTCTTGCAAGAGTTAGAACAAGGCTTAACGGGTTACACCTATTTAGAGGATTTTTAAATGAACGATTTGTTTACGAAAACAGATTATTCTCTTTATTCCAATGCGATGACGTTCATGCGTCGACCTTTTATCAAAGATCCAGTGCCAGACAATGCGGATGTTGTCGTACTGGGTGTGCCATTGGACATGGCGACCTCAGGGCGACCGGGTGCGCGTTTAGGGCCAGATGCGATTCGACGCGCGTCCGTAAACCTAGCTTGGGAAGGTAAAAAATTCCCTTGGGGTTTTAACGTGTTTGATGACAATAAAGTGGTTGATTGTGGCGATCTGGTGTTCGATTGTGGAGACACAGAAGATCTCACCTACCGCCTTGAACTGGCCGCCAGCGCAATTATAAAAAGCGGGAAAACAATGCTGTCTCTTGGTGGTGACCATTTTATTACGTTACCCATACTAAGAGCTCATGCAAAGCATCATGGTGAGATGGCATTGATTCACTTTGATGCCCATACCGACACGTATGCGAACGGTAGCCGCTACGATCACGGTACAATGTTTTATCATGCGCCAAACGAGGGGCTGATTTCTGCAAAGCATTCGGTACAAATTGGGATTCGTACCGAATATGAAGGCGTGGAGATTGAAAGCTACGATGACGAAAAGACAGAGCACAGCTTTAATGTCATTGATGCCATGCAAGCGAATGACATGGGTGTAGAGGACATCGTCGCTCAAATTAAAACGACGATTGGCGATAAGCCCGTCTATATTACGTTCGATATTGACTGCCTAGATCCGGCTTATGCGCCAGGAACCGGCACACCGGTTTGTGGAGGATTAAGTTCGGATAAGGCACTCAAGATATTGCGCGGATTGGCAGGCATCAATGTGGTGGGTATGGATGTAGTGGAAGTCGCCCCGCCGTATGATCACGCAGGCATCACAGCGCTTGCAGGGGCAACCATTGCATTAGAAATGCTCTATGTATGGGCGTCTAAACCCAAACTAGGAAACTAGGAAAAATGAAGTGCTCGATAAACTCGATAAAAAGGAGCACTTCATTCTATTCGACTTGTTACCCCTTTTACATGAGAGGCACTCTTTGACTTATGGAAAGGGTTCATCCATTCCATAACTATACGAAATCACTACGATGATTTCAAAGTGGTGAGTAAATGCTTAACCAAGGGATGATCCAAACTAGAAGGAAGTAAAATACTGTCATATCCCCAAGGCTCAGAAGCATTACCCTCAATAGAAAAAGTGCGAATAGAACCCTCTTCAATAAGTGACTGTGCAACAAAATCAGGCACTCTCGCCCAACCAATGTCTAAAGCAACCATATTGGTCAGAACTTCAATATCATTGGTTCGATACACATTGCGACTCAAATTGTGCCAAGTTTCACCCTTTGATTTACGGAGAAACTCATAGCTGATCTGTGGAATTCGATTAAGTTCCCTGCGCGAAATGTCACGTGTGATAGAAGTTCGTTCAATTGACGCTATGTTGACAATTTCAAATTGTTTGACGTTTTCAAATATACATTGTCTGGATGGATCATGGGCTTCAACGGAAAAACCAACATCAGCTCTACCATTTTTCACCCACTCGACGACCTCTTTAGGTTCACCTAACAAAATAGAGAAATCCATGATTTTTTGAGTTTGGATTAGAGGTTTAATAATGGTCGAAAATGGTAAGCTCTTTAAGGCATTGTCGCTGGCGATGACTAATGTGGTCGGTTTTTTATTATTTATAGATTCTACTTTACTTTCAAGACGTTGCTTGTCATACAGTAACGCTGCCGCATAGTCATAGAGCGCCTCCCCCTGCGGGGTAAGTGTTAGCTTTCTCACCTTTCGAGTAAACAATTCAAAGCCTAACTCTATCTCTAGGTTTTTAACCAAATCAGCCACCGTTGACGGGTGTTTATTGAGTGCTTTTGCTGCTTCTTTAAAGCTCAGTTCATCCACCGTATAAATGAAAGCAGCCGCTTGTTCTAAAGAAATATTCATTTTATTCATTCACGCCAATGTCTGTCAGAGAAGTGTCAACAGCATAGCATAGACTTGTTTGATCCGTTTATTGGCATTTATTTTCTCATTAGCATTTCGTTACATTCTGCGCCCTCACTGAGGCCAAGTTAGCAGCTGCTATGAGCCGCCTCTTTTTTAACTTTGTACATGATGAACAAAATAAATAGCCAGGGCGGCTTTGAACTGAGACGAACAAAATGAAAAACGTATCTGTAGCGTTAACCCTTCTATCCCTTATTAGCACACCTACTGTTTTGGCTAATTCAGGTGACGACATCGTAGATGGAGTGCTGGATTGTGCTATGAGCCCAACCCAGTGCGTCGATGATGTAGCACGAGCGGGAAGCAACATCTCCGCTGAAGATTCTGGTTGGCAAGCCGCTCGTCGCGCAGATAGTAACGCAAATCAATTTTTTGATGGTAACTCAACTAAAGAGCAACGTGACCAAGCAGCAATTAATTACTTAGATGCAACCACTAACGAAGATGGCTCTGATAAAGGTGCGCAAAATGGAATGGATCAAGTTGTCACAAAGATTAATGATAACAATGCTCAGACAGCGCATGATCATATGCGTATGGATGGATTAAAAGCCTTAGCAAAACGCGAAGAAGCTGCTGGTCGTCATGACAATGCAAAAGCCTTGAATGATGAAGCGGATAAAATTTACCAACGTTCAATTGAAGATAGAAAGAAACTAGGTAATGACTTTAATGATGTTGATGCAGTTCGTAAGCACAATGAATCAGCTCGTGTAGAGCAAGATCGCAACGCTGGTAAAACTATTGACGCAATAAATAGTGACAGCACACTTCGAGCAATCAATGAGCAAGAATCGTTCAACCAAAACATAGAAGGTCGAGTTAACAACCTAGAAAACGCGTTCCAGCAGCAGGCTACACGTATCAACGAAAACGAAGGCAAAATGTCTAACGGTATTGCTGGTGTTGCTGCTATGGCTAACATGCCATTAGTACCAGGTGCAACGACTATTGGTGCAGGTGTTGGTCACTTCAATGGTTCAGACGCTTTAGCAATTGGTGTTACGTCATCTTTTGGTGAGACCAACCAATGGTCGGTTAAAGCAAGCGGCTCTTACGCTGAAGGCAAATACAAGCAAAAAGACTTTGTTGTTGGCGCTGGCGTCGGCTACAGCTTCTAGTTAAATTTCTGAACTTATTCGGACAATTAAAAGCATTTATGGGCTCTCACTGTGAGAGCCCATTTTATTATCTACTCGCGGTATTTTAATACATTAGAATTTCGTTAGAACGCCTTTAGTGGCTAATAAGCAACACCAATGCGTTTTTTAACATTATTCGCCGACTCAAGCTCATCAATCATTGCTACCGCATAGTCACTGACAGAAATACGGCTCGCGCCTGAGTCATCAGAAATCAGCTCATCTTGACCTACTCGGTAACGCCCAAGCTTCTCACCCGGGAATATCTCGGCGGCAGGGCTAACAAATGTCCAATTCAGTGGGCTATCTGACTGCTTAAACACCTCTAATGCTTCTCCTTGCGCTAGCGCCTCGGCTTTATACTCTTCAGGAAACTCTGGCACGGTCACAAGTTTTACTCCAGGTGCCACTTCAAGAGACCCTGCACCACCCACCCAAAGTAGGCGTTCTACTTTTGTTTTAGGCAGTACTTCAAGCAAGGTTTCTGCCGTGTTCTTGACTATCTCGTGATTACCCGCCGCACGGCCACCAACAGAAGCGATAAGAACATCGACATCAGTGAGGGCGCTAACCAAGTCATTGATGTTCTTATTCAGATCTACGGTAAACACATTTACATCTGGGTCATCAATTTTGCTTGGGTCTCTGACCAACGCGCTTACCTGATGACCACGAGATTTCGCTTCGTTCGCTACGTGGCTGCCAATCCAACCTGATGCACCTAATACTGCTACTTTCATCTTCTACTCTCCGTTTCTATTGCGCTTTATTTGAGGACGAGTACAGGTTAATAGATCAAATATTGAAGATAAATGCACCAATTTGATATAGATTGTATCAATCTAAGATACTAAAAATAATCAGACACAGAATTGAGTAGACAAGGCTATGGATCGACTAACGGCTATTCGAAGTTTTATTGAAGTGGCACATTGTGGCAGTTTCACACGAGCGGCTGAGCGTATAGGGCTCAGTCGACTTCAGGTTTCTCGCCATGTTGGGGAAGTCGAAAACTGGCTTGAACAGCGACTATTACACCGCACTACCCGCAAGGTGAGCCTCACATCGTCAGGTGAAATGGCGTTAAAAAGGTGCGAAAAAATCCTGTATGAAACCTCTTTGCTTGAACTTAACGCGCAAAACAAAACCCCTTACTTATCGGGTGCGTTAAAGATTGCGGCCCCTATTGGGTTGACCCAAAACATACTGCTCGACGCCACAGAGAAATTCATCACGCTGCACCCTAACGTCACCGTGGAGTTTTTTGCTTCAGACAGCTTTGCCCAATTGGTGGATGAGCGTATCGATATTGCACTGCGCTACACCAATCAGCCAGATGAAAGCTTGATTGCACGTAAGTTGATGAAGATAGATGCCGTGATCTGCGCGTCAAACGCCTATCTTGCAGAGAGAGG
>NZ_MCWZ01000004.1 GCF_002877365.1 Vibrio sp. 10N.261.55.A7 | reverse complement strand
AAATAATCCAAGCACCGATAACTAATTCCGCTTAACTTAACTCTTCATTTAAATTAGATCTCGTCCTACTAAAACGATCAACAAAGTTATTTTTTGGTTAATTAAAGTTGGCAATTTCTCGTAAAAGGTAATGGCACCAAAGAATCCTTATCACTTGGCTGCATCAATTATTTCGCAACTGAATACATCACAAACGGAGACAATTCGATACTCAACCGTCTCCAAGATATTCGCGACGTGCTAGACCTTTGTATCCCAAAAGCCTTCGGCGCAGCACCGAATTTAGGTTATAAGGTATTGAGAGAATTCATGCGGGACTTGTATCAACCGAATGCCAAGATGGTTAAGGACTCTAAAATTCATCCGTCACTAAAAAGAAACCTGTTCTGGAAAGGGGCAGCCATATTTCCCCCCTTGTGACCCTGAGAGGAACTTTTCCTTTTGATCGACAGCTAAAAGAGTGCTCGGCTAGATGACATCAGTTGATATTCAACCTCGATTTGGCGTAATTAATCGAACCAATAATCGAAACTCGGTCGAGATCTGTCTTTTGAGAATCCAGTAGGCGCACCCAGGTGTCGATAGCTTGCTGATAACGGAAACTTAAAAGATGGTCATTGGCTATGAGGGTCAGCGCAGTGGTGTTGGTTGTATCCTGCTGCAAGGCCGCAGTCAGAAGCAATTCAACCTCTTCGTTAATCCGTTGAGATCGTAAATAATATAAAGCACTTGCTTTGGCTGCTAATTGATTGGCCGACGGGGTAACAGACAGGCGAATGGAATAATCGAAACTGGTTAACGCAGACTTGAAGTCATTGTTAAGTAAATAACTATGCCCAAGCTGAAACCACAACTCTTGTTGATTTGGATCGTCGGTCAGCTTTGCCTGAATATCTTCCATGTACTCTGAATGAGTCAGAGTGTCGATAACCTTCTCCGCTTCTTTAGGTACAGGTTCATGCAAGAAATGAAACAGAGGAAGTGTCGTCAAAGAGACTAAAACCATAAATAGGCTAGCTTTGCGCTTGCGTATTTTTGATTTCTGGCTCATAACGATCACTATCGAGAGACTTAAAAGTATCAAAGTTACCAAGACGATACTCTCCATAATGTTCCTCTACTTTCACTTTCTGACGTCAAAATTTGAGTATATCGTGATACCCTATTCACAACCTTGATCAACTAGCCCATATTCAATGAAAAATACAACGACGCCCTCAGAAGAGACCCAGCAACAGGCGATGAAGATAGCGAAAGCGACTCAAAAGCAAGGCCAAAACAAAGAGCAAACCAAACTCATTGCTCAAGGCATCGAAAAAGGTATCGCTCTCTATAAAAAGCAACAAAAAGAACGAAATCGACAAGCGGATAAAGTAAGAAAGAAAGCTCAAAAACAGAAAGAGAGTGTTCAATCCGCTAATGAGACTCAGGCAGACAGCCCGCCACCAGTGGAAAAAACAACGAAAGGTTCTATGCTACCTTGGATGCTGCTCATCGTCAGTTGGGCGGGTTTCATCACTTACATCACTCAGCAATAGGCATATCGATGAGATGCAACATCACATTCATTCCGAAGTCAGTCACTTTAGCGCTGTCTCTCCTTATTCTATCGGGTTGTTCTAATCCTAAGGCAATACCTGATGCGGGGAGCCAAGACATAACCGTGAGAATAGACTCCAGTTTTAACGCTGATGAGTGCCACGCTTTAGGAGAGATTACAGGCAGTGAAGGGCATTGGTATGACTATCTATTTTATGGCAACGATACTCTTATTAGAGGCGCCATTATCGACGCCAAAAACCAAGGGTTGGCTCTGAATGCCGATACCGTTTATCTAACAAGCCCACAGGATTTTGCGACGTCATTTACGGTTTTAGGCGTGGCTTATCAGTGTAAGCAATAAACCACACTCAATGCGTTGCGGACATAAAAAAGCCAGCAGACGCTGGCTTAGCTTGAAACCCTATGCTTGAAAACCCAGGCTTTCAGCGATATCACGCTGTCGGGCTAATACCCATTGGCTGTCGAATGGTCCCCAATCAGAAAGTTGGTAATAGCCATCATTGTGGCGACGACCATCCTGCACAAACATCAGCTCGATACCTATGCCTGGCAACGCTTTAAGGACATCTTGAATAGTACGACGGGGCCAACCCGTTTGTTCGATAAGTTTCGGTACATTTGGTCTTTCTAGACTCTCAACTAATAGAGCCAAATACAAACGCCTTGCAAAAACAGGACTCAATTCCATTGATTACATCTCCTAGTGGTTCTTATCTATTATTTGCTTTTTTTCAAGATAAACACGTGCGTTTGATCAACTTATTTTTAATCGAAACAAATTGATACGCATTTTTTTTACCACGTAAAATATTAATAAGCCCTTTTTGTGTCCTAGCTCACTTCCTGTTAGGATTTCTACATCGAATAATTTACTGATATTGAAACCAATATGACCGTAACTATGTATGGTATTCCTAACTGCGATACCATAAAAAAAGCAAAAAAATGGCTTGAAGCCAACGATGTGAATTACGTATTCCATGACTATAGAAAACAAGGTGTTGATAGCGAACTCGTGACTCAATTCGTTCAGAGTTTGGATTGGGAGCAAGTCGTAAACAAACGCGGCACAACCTACCGTCAACTCCCTCAAGAACAAAAAGACACGCTCAATGTAGAATCTGCAATAGCATTACTTGTGGAACAGCCAGCGATGATAAAGCGACCAATCTTAGCGGTAAATGATGAGCTACATCTTGGTTTTAAGGCCGAACAATACCAATCAATCTTTAAATAAATATGAACAGGACTACACGGATGACAGATAGCCCAACTCTGGCGCTCGCTAAAGACTTAATGAGTCGTCAATCAGTGACACCAGAAGATGCCGGATGCCAACAGGTGATGATCAAACGCTTAGAAGCGTTAGGATTTGAAATCGAAGTAATGGTGTTTGAAGACACAACAAACTTTTGGGCTCGTAGAGGGACAACAGCGCCACTATTCACTTTTGCCGGCCACACCGATGTGGTACCAGCTGGCCCTTTAGAACAATGGCATACACCTCCTTTTGAACCGACTATCATCGACGGCTATTTACACGGTCGTGGTGCCGCTGACATGAAAGGCTCACTTGCTTCAATGGTAGTCGCGGTAGAACAATTTGTTGCCAACAATCCAAACCACAAAGGTTCTATCGCTTTCTTGATCACTTCCGATGAAGAAGGCCCGTTCATTAACGGTACAACACGAGTGGTTGATACCTTAATGGAACGAAATGAAATCATCGATATGTGTATCGTGGCGGAGCCGTCAAGTACTCACGCTATTGGTGATGTTGTTAAAAACGGCCGACGCGGATCAATCACTGGTGATTTAAGAGTCAACGGTACACAGGGTCACGTCGCTTACCCTCACCTAGCGAATAACCCCGTTCATCAGTCACTGTCTGCTTTAGCAGAACTTGCTGCGACAAAGTGGGACAACGGTAATGAATTCTTCCCACCAACCAGCTTTCAAATTCCAAACCTTCACTCAGGCACGGGGGCATCGAATGTTATCCCTGGTGAGTTTGACGTTCAGTTTAACTTCCGTTTCAGTACCGAATTGACAGACACTGAAATTAAACAACGCGTACACTCTATTCTGGATGCGCATGGACTCGATTACGATCTTAAGTGGACACTGAGCGGCCAACCTTTCTTGACAGGGGAAGGCGAACTTCTTGAAGCCGTGGTTAAAGCGGTAGAAAGCGTTAACCATAAAGCGCCGGAATTGCTGACCACAGGTGGAACGTCTGACGGACGATTTATCGCTCGTATGGGAAGCCAAGTGGTTGAACTTGGGCCTGTTAATGCGACCATCCATAAAGTGAATGAGTGCGTCAGCATCGCAGATCTAGAAAAGTTAACCGATATGTTTGAAAAAACATTAGAAAACTTATTAGGCAAATGATGGATTTAGGTGAATGATGGATTCTGAGCAACTAACCGGAAAAAAAGAGACTCACCTAATCAAAACAACGATTGGTACGAAAGAGTTTCTAGTACACCATGAGGTTGTTCAGGACCTTATCGCGCTTAAAATAGCCGCTGACGATGCCGGGTTTAATCTTTGTATCGCAAGTGGCTTTCGTCACTTCAATCGACAAGCCGCGATTTGGAACAGCAAGATGCTGGGTGAACGAGACATACTCGACAGCAACAACGAGCCGGTTGACCCACTCACTCTAGACGAAACACAGAAAGTAAACGCCATTCTGCGCTGGTCAGCACTACCCGGTGCAAGTCGTCATCATTGGGGTACCGATTTCGATATTTATGATTCGCTTGCGATTCCTGAAGACACAGTGCTAAAACTGGAGCCATGGGAATATTTCGATGGTCATCAACACGCTTTTTACCAATGGCTGGCGGCTAACCTTTCACGATTTGGCTTCTACTATCCGTATCAACAAGATAGGGGCGGTGTTGACATTGAGCCTTGGCACATAAGCCACATTAGAGTTGGAAACGCATGTATGTCCGCTCTGTCTATTGAGTTATTGCGCTCAGAGCTACTTCGAAACTCAATTCAAGGGCGGGATACTGTCCTGGATTCACTTGAAGCGATCTACACTCAATATATCACTAACGTAAATTCAGCGGAGAAGTAATGGATATTCTCACCAACCCTTGGATTATCTCTTTTCTAGCCATGGGGTTCATGGTCAGTAACATTATGGCTCTGAAATACGTCGCGAAGTTAAAAATAGGCCAAATGAAGAAGACGCCTAAAAAACCAGCAAGTGAAGAACAAGAACCAGAAAAAATAGAAAAAGAACAAATAGAAGAAACCGTTGATGGAATAGAATCCGAAAGTGCCGACCACTCTAATAAGGATTCAGATCATAACGTCGCAGACCAAAACATCGCAGAAAAAGTGGAACCTAAATAATCATTAACAGCAAAATTCAGATACAAAAAAAGAGCGCCTTAGCGCTCTTTTTTATTAGGTTTTGAATTACTGTTTTTCTACCATCGCGGCAATCACAGGCGCCATATCCATCAACAGCTGCTCTTCAACAGGCTTACCCGCTGAATCAGTCACGTTAATTGATGTACGGTTACCTAAATCACCAAATAGGAAAGTATACGTTCCACCTTTCAATTCTACTGGCTTAACGCCAATGTCTTCCCAGAAATCATCATCTGGAGCAGCATACTTCGCTTTGATATTACCCTGAGATTGATTTCGGCCTTCAATCGTAAAGCCCATTTCAGGTAATAACGTTGGCAGACGCTGCCACATAACATTATATGGTGTACGAGCAATAATCACAGGTAGCCCGCTGCGGTCGGTCCCCATAGTGATTGGGATTTGCTTAACCAACTCTTCTGCTTTTCGCGCGGCTTCTTCTCGCAGTTCAAGGTCATAACGAGCCATAACAAGATTGGTTAGCAATACGTTATAGCGCTCTTTATTCGTAGCAGAAACAGGTTCAATGGTATTATCTTCACGCCACTCAATCAACGCGACTTTAAATCCGTAACGGTTATTTGATTCAACATGTGTAAACTCAGTTCGAGAGCCAAGTACCGTATCTTCATCTTCAGATTCCCACGTTGTCCAATCCGTTTCTACACGTTTTTCAGTCTGCTCTCGAAGCTTGATATTTTGTTCTTCAAGCATGATCAACGCTGTTTCCCAGACCTTGTCAGCTTCTTCTTTCTTAAGTAGCCACAGAGTAACATCACTGTTTGTGCTCTCTACTCGAGCACCAGGAACCAACTCTAAGATCTGCTGTGGTGGACGAATATCGACAGCCTGCCCAAGTTCACCATTGAAATCGCCTTTTGGAATTTCATAGTCGTCATAAAAGTTAGGCTCTGCGCCTTCTAGAAACTTCCACTCTGTAAATTCAGGGGTGTCCATGTACTCAAAATCATCTTTTGCCTGACGACGAGAAGATGGATCGCTTGAACATGCGCTTAAAACTAAAACAGCTAGTGATGTCATAACTAGCTGGCGAGAAAACTTCATTGAAACTCCTAAAAAGCCAAGGTTACGTACCTTGGCTATCTTTTCAATTAATTAGTAAATACCTGAATCAGTCATTGCTTGACTAACTGTTGGCTGTAGTGATTCAGATAATACTGTCAAAGGCAGTCTAAGGTTGCCCTCAGCGATAAGCCCCATTTTATGAGCGGCCCATTTTACTGGAATAGGGCTAGACTCTACAAACAGATCTTTGTGTAATGGCATCAAACGATTGTTGATCACCTCGGCTTCTTCCCATTTACCTTCAGCTGCAAGTCTGAACATTTTTGACATATCTGCTGCTGCAATATTATTGGTAACAGAAATTACACCATGGCCACCTAATCGAACGAAATCTAGACCTGTACTATCATCACCACTGAGTAAGATAAAATCTTCACCACAAAGTTCACGATGAATTTTAACTCTGTCTAAATCACCTGTCGCATCTTTCAATGCAACGATGTTGTCGATTTTAGACAATCGAGCAACAGTCTCTGGTAACAGGTCTACAGCAGTACGGCCTGGTACGTTATATAGGATTTGCGGTACGTCACTGACTTCAGCAATCGCTTTGTAGTGCTGATACAAACCTTCTTGAGTTGGCTTGTTGTAGTAAGGCGTCACGCTAAGACAACCTGAAATACCCGAATTATTAAGTAAACGACTGAAGGTCACAGATTCGTGCGTCGCATTTGCGCCTGTACCCGCAATGATTTGAATACGACCATCGGCAAATTCCACGGCCTTCTTCACTACCTTAACATGCTCTTCTACAGTTAGCGTTGCAGACTCGCCAGTTGTACCTACAGCGACGAGGCCATCAGAGCCAGCGTCCACATGGAAATCAACCAACTTTTTCAGGCTTATGTAATCGACCTCACCATTGGAATTAAACGGCGTAATTAATGCAACAATACTTCCTGAAAACATGTCTTTCTCCATAAATTGATACTTTCTGCATGGTACTGTAAGCCCATTACTTAATACAAGGGCTCAAGCGCTGTTATACCACCTGTTAGAATGAATATTTATCACATGTTTGACCTTCGGCATAGTTATTCGCTGATATTCTTGGCAAATAATGACACAAGGCGTTTTGTCCCCTCAATCAAGCCTCATGATTAGTGTAATTCCTACGCAGTTCTCTCGTAAAAACCACCCGACTAGACCAGCATATCCAATCATCTGTGCTAACATACGGCTATAGCCCTTTTTTAACGTGATATCATGACTCAACATCTAGTGATCACCGCCGTTGGTTCCGACCGACCAGGCGTCTCTAATCAAGTAGTTCATCTTGTAACGCAGTCTGGATGCAATATCATCGATAGCCGAATAGCGTTGTTTGGTAATGAATTTACCTTAATTATGCTTATCTCTGGCAATGCCAACTGCATCACTCGAGTAGAAACAACTCTTCCCCTTCTGGGCCAAGAGCACGACCTGATCACTATGATGAAACGCACGTCTACCCACTCTGTTTTTGACCATGCTTATACCCTTGAAGTCTTTATTGAATCCGATGACAGAATGGGATTAACCGAAGAGTTTACTCAGTTTTTTGCTGACCGTAACATTGGCCTCGCCTCATTCAGTGCCAAGACGATCAGCAAATCTGAAGCGGAGAGTGAAAGTGATCAATTCCATATCGCGCTTACCGCAGCGGTCGACTCTCAATGTAATTTGATGCAGCTTCAAGAAGAGTTCACTCTATTTTGTCAGTCGCTCTCTGTTCAGGGCTCACTCAATTTTGTAAAAAACAGCCAATAGAAAGGAAACTCGATGAACACTTTGACTGCTGGCACGCCAGCGCCAAACTTCTCTCTTTTAGATCAAGACGGCAACACAGTAACACTTGGTGATTTTAGCGGTAAGAAAGTGCTTTTCTACTTCTACCCAAAAGCGATGACGCCAGGTTGTACTGTCCAAGCACAAGGGCTTAGAGATATTAAAGCAGAATTGGATGCACACAATGTTGTCGTGCTAGGGGTCAGTATCGATGCGGTTAAGCGCCTTGGCAAATTCATTGAACGTGACAGTTTAAACTTTACTCTGTTGTCTGATGAAGACCACGCAGCGGCGGATCAGTTCGGTGTCTGGGGCGAAAAAAAGTTCATGGGCAAAGTGTACGATGGACTTCACCGCATCAGTTTCTTGATCAATGAAGAAGGCATTATTGAACATGTTTTCAATAAATTTAAGACTAAGACTCACCATGAAGTCGTTCTTGATTACCTAAACGAGAAAACAGCTTAATTTCATTTCTCTTTAAATCGCGGTTGTAAGCTCAGCAACACGGTGAAAACAAAAATGCCAGCTCAATAAGAGCTGGCATTTTACTTTCAGAGTACCTCTACCCCATCAGGTTCACGGTTTAAACAATGAACTTATTAAGTAACGCATCTTGCTGATGGATATTCTCTTTCTGAGTCTGCATGGCGGTGCTTGTGTTTTCCGCAGAATCAGCCACTTGGGTCGATAAGTCTTTAATCTTAACCGTGTTGTTGTTGATTTCTTCCGCAACCAAACTCTGCTCCTCAGCCGCAGAGGCGATTTGTAGATTCATGTCTGATATATGCTGAATCGCATCTCGAATACTTTCAAGAGAAGAGTTTGCCGCTTGCGCTTTATCAACGGCATCAACAGCGGTTGTTTTACTTTCGTTCATGGCCGCTGAAACAGAACTTGCACCAGCTTGGAGCTGCTCAATCATGCTACGAATTTCCGTCGTCGATTCTTGTGTTCGTTGTGCTAGCGTACGAACTTCATCAGCTACAACGGCAAACCCTCGACCAGACTCACCGGCACGAGCCGCCTCAATCGCTGCATTAAGTGCCAATAGGTTAGTTTGATCGGCAATATCGTTGATAACCTTCAAAATGGTTTCAATGTTAGCCGTTGCAGACTCTAGCCCTTTCACCTCTTCCACCGCTTGATCGATACGTGCAGATAAGTTGTCGATGGACATCGTCGTTTCGCTCACCACTTTAGAGCCCACTTCTGTCGCTTCGTCGGCTTGCTGCGCTGCCCCTGCTGCTCCTTGTGCGTTATTGGCCACCTCTGTCGCCGTAACCGCCATTTCGTTCATAGCGGTTGCTAACTGCTCAAGCTCTTGTAATTGGCTACGCATAGCATCTGCAGACTCATGTGCTCCATGCACAATCATCTCAGTACCACTCATTATGTCGCTACCAATCCCTTTAGATTGAATAATTTGGTTTTGCAACGTCTCTGTAAACTGATTGAACCCTTTGGCAAGTTCAGCAAATTCTGGGTCTGTGTTGGTATCTAAGCGCTTCGTTAGATCACCCTGACCTGATGCGACATCTTGAATCGCAGCATTCAATACACCCAATGGACGCAGAAGAACTTTGATCAGCATACTCAAGCCAATGATACTGAGAATGACCCCGATTAAGCCATATATAACGGCACTGTTTCTCAAGGTATCAATAGCGCCAAAAGCGATGGATTCATCGACAATCGCTCCGACATACCAGTTCTCAGCAGGAACCTTAACAAACTGAACCAAGAATGATGTGCCATCTATCTCTACCTTTTGCGTGCCCTCTTTGATGGTAATGCCGGGCATGTAGCTTGCGAACTTTTCGCCATTATTAGCAGATGTAGGGTGAGCGATGGTCGTTCCATCTGCAGTAACGATAAACAGATAACCCGCGTCGAGAAGGTTGACACTGTTAACGAGATCCGCAAGGCCTGTTAATTCCAAGTCGTAGAACATTCCGGCGGTAAATCTACCATTCTCTTTAACGGGTGTGCCGATCGAGATGATGACGTTATTAGAAGAGGCATCGACATAAGGAGCGGTCACCACTAATTGACCTTTAGACTTGGCATCAATATACCAAGGACGAACTCGAGGGTCGTAATCAGGCCCTGCGTCCCATCCATCATCATTTTCAATGACAAATCCATTCGACTCGTAACCAAAACCAACCGCTAGGAAACTTGATTTTAGCTTAGGGTTTTCTAGAACTGCTTTTACATAATCCTGATCTTGAGGGTTGATCTCTATAACTTCTGTTGAAGATTGAGCTAAGGCTTTCTTGCTTTCCATTTCTGACGAAACGGTATTTTTAACCCCGGAAACCATTTCATTTAAGCTGCTATAGACTAAATCTTCGACCTCAGCTTTCACAGTCGACAGTTGTTGAATGGATAACAATAGAACAGTAACAAGCAGCAACCCAGACGATGCTGCCACAATTTTATAACTAAACTTCATAATTTTCCTCGACTAAAATAGTATCCATTTCACATACAGAACGACATACTGCATAAGAATTGTGCCATATGTTACAAACTATGTCGTCAAATTTCCCGAAAACTTAATTATATTTATGTAATTAATAACAATTAATTTTGTTAGCGATACGTCAAAGTATAGGTGCAAAAGATAAAAAAAAGCTCTACCAATTAGAAATCGATAGAGCTTAGTTAATAGTTTCAAAGCCTTAGAACATCAACAATTTTAGTGTGGTTGCCTTTTTAGGGCGATTCTACCAACTCTTCGTCTTCATGACTTGGCAGTGCATTAATCACGGCTTTTACTAAGGTGGCCAGCGGGATGGCGAAAAACACCCCCCAAAAACCCCAAAGCCCGCCGAAAACAAGAACCGCAACAATAATGGCAACAGGGTGCAAATTCACCGCTTCAGAGAACAACACGGGCACAAGTACATTCCCATCTAGCATCTGAATGATGCCGTACGCAAAGAGAAGCCAGTAAAAAGGTGGCGTTAAGCCCCACTGGAAAAGGCCTACAATCGCAACGGGAACTGTAACAGCGGCCGCACCTATATAGGGAATGAGTACAGAGAAACCGACGGCAACGGCAAGCAATACTGCGTAGCGAAGATCCAATAGAGCAAATGTAATGTAGCTCGAACCACCAACGATTAGAATTTCGAGTACCTTGCCACGAATATAGTTCGAGATTTGCTGGTTCATCTCGACCCATACTTTATCGGCTAGGCGTCGATTTCGTGGAAGCAAGCCACTGGCCATCGTGATCATTTCACCCTTGTCTTTCAACAAGAAGAACACCAACAGAGGAACCAGTATTAGATATACGGCCAACGTCGCTAAACTCACCAATGACGCGAGCGAGCCTTTCACAACACTTTCACCCATGACAATCACCTGATTTTTCATGTTATCCATGAGTGACTCAACCAGCTGAACATTCACAAACTCAGGGTATTTCTCCGGGAGAATAGAGATAAACTCTTGCAAGCCGATGTACATACTAGGGATATCATTGATTAGGTTTCCAACCTGTTGCCAGATCGTCGGAACTAAGCCAAAAACGGCCAACAACATCACACCGGTAAATGTGAGAATCACCAATATGACCGCGAGCGTTCGAGGAATGCCCAGCCTTGTAATTTTAGTGACGGGCCATTCAAGTAAGTAGGCAAGGACAATGGCGACCAATAATGGGGCAATGAGGTAGCCAAAGAAGTAAATGGTGATAAATCCAAACAATAAGATCGCGACTAAACTTACTGCATGAGGATCAGAAAAACGTCGTTTATACCAACGACTAACCATATCTAACATTAATCAGCGTTCCCTTTTTTTAGATAACCACTTTAAGGCTAAAGTAGTCGTTTATTTGATTGCTCGTTACGCAGTGATTTTGTGTCAGCAGGTAACGTTCGATATCTCGCTGAGAGCTGGTATCCGAAACATAGATTTCAGCTTCCTGCCCTTTTGAAAACAGAGCGATGTATCGCTTTGCTAGCAGCAATGCCATAGGGCATCTTTCGCAACGTAAATCGAGGAGATGTTCCACATTTTGGTCCGATACAGATCAATATCGCTCTATTGTATAGGGTTTTGAACGGCAAACAAAATCAAGTTCATGTTTCACCGCTCAGCCCTTGTATTTACAAGGCTAACAACGTTAAAGTAACGCCTGACGGTTTACCTGCTTCACTTATCATCCCATTGTTATCATTCAGAGAATGGATAAGTTGAAACCAATTGGGTTACTTATTGTCAATAACAACAATGAATATGGAGTATTGTTGATTAATATGTTTAAACGCACCCGCTCGTTGATCTGCCTTTGTGTCGCTACTGCTATAGCCAGCCCATCTGTCTCTATTGCCAATAATATAGAATTACCAGACATTGGCACCGCGGCAAGTGGTACTCTCACGATAGACCAAGAGATCATCTATGGTGACGCGTATATGCGGATACTTAGAAACAGCCAGCCAATCATCAATGATCCTGTATTAAATGAGTACATTGATACGCTAGGACACCGTCTCGTCGCGAACGCAAACGACGTTAAAACCCCATTTACCTTCTTCATGATTCGCGATAGAAACATCAACGCATTCGCGTTTTTTGGTGGATACGTTGCTCTTCACTCCGGCTTGTTTCTTCACGCTCAATCAGAAAGTGAACTCGCTTCCGTTGTTGCCCACGAGATTGCTCACGTAACGCAGCGCCACTTAGCAAGAAGAATGGAAGAGCAAGCAAGACGTTCGCCGGCAACCATGGCCGCCCTAGCCGCCTCACTTCTCATTGCCATAGCGGCACCAGAAGCGGGCATCGCAGCGATTACAGCGGCGACAGCAGGTAACATTCAAAGCCAAATAAACTACACTCGTAGCAACGAAAAAGAAGCGGACCGATTTGGCATTAATACCCTTGCAAAAGCAGGCTTTGACGTGAAAGCGATGCCTCGCTTCTTTGGCCGTTTGGCCGATGAATATCGCTATGCGAGTAAGCCGCCACCAATGCTTCTGACTCACCCTCTTCCAGAAGACCGAATTACCGACAGTCGCGAACGTGCGCGCAGCTATCCACCAATGAGAGTGATGCCATCACTGGATTATCAACTTTCTCGCGCTCGCATTGTTGCTCGCTATGCCAATATTAAGAGCAGTGCATCAAAAGATTGGTTACAAAGAGCAGAAAAGCGTGCAGGCAAAGATGAAGCACCTGCCTACCGCTACGGCCTCGCTCTTGTTTACCTCGATAATAACGAATTAGAGAAAGCAGAACCGATACTCGAAGAACTCATTAAGCTCGACCCGTACAACAACTTCTATCTTGATGCATTATCTGACTTCTATATCGCTAAAAAAACACCAGAGAAAGCGAAGACCATGTTAGAACGCGCGCTGAAGGCAAAACCGAACAACGCCGTGCTGACCATCAACTATGCCAATGTTTTGCTCAAACTCGAAGAGCGCGATGAAGCCATTCGAGTGTTACAACGCTACACACACGACAACCCTAACGATACTAATGGTTGGCACTTGCTTTCCGATGCACACATTGCCCTTGGCAACAGTGCTGAAGATTTAGCGGCACGCGCTGAAATTCTCGCGCTGCGCGCGGATTGGAATAAAGCCATTCAGTTTTATACACAAGCAGGTCAACTCGCCGAACTAGGCAGTTTGAAACAAGCAAGGTACGATGCTCGAATCGATCAGCTTATGATTCAACGCGAACGTTTCTTGTCATTACAATAACTAAATAAATCAGGAAGATAACTCTATGTCAGTCACTCTCTATCACAACCCAAGATGCTCAAAAAGCCGTCAGACATTAGCTCTACTCGAAGAGAACAACGTGTCGCCTAACATCGTTAAATATTTAGAAACGCCACCAACCATTGATACGCTTAAAGAGATTTACGCTCAATTGGGCTTGGACAGCGTTCGCGATATGATGCGCGTTAAAGAAGACGTTTACAAAACGTTAGAGTTATCGAATGCAAGCGATGAAGCGTTATTTGCAGCCATGGCAAGTCACCCTAAACTCATTGAACGCCCAATATTCATCAATAATGGAAAGGCTAAGTTAGGACGCCCACCAGAGCAGGTTCTTGAAATCTTATAGCGATTTCCATTGTATTGAATAAATATCTCCAACACTGTTTAGAAAGGAAATAGAGGAAAGGAATACCCATGTCCGATGAGATGACCACTAGAAGTAAACAATTCCGATTGCTGGCCCTTTTTGGCAACCTTGGCCTGCTTGCTTGGGTCGTATTATGGCAATGGCAGCTGTCACCTCACCCTCATATCAATAATCTAACCCTGGCGATTGCTTGGAGCGTACCTCTACTGCTGCCGTTGCCTGGGATCCTCGCAGGTAAGCCTTATACACACGCGTGGGCAAACTTTGTTCTTATGCTCTACTTTCTGCATGGTTTTGTCATTCTGTTCATCGGTGAAGGAGAACGCATCCTTGCCGCTGTTGAGCTCTGCTTAACGAGTGTCGCTTTCGTAGGGAACATTCTCTATGCTCGCTCTAGAGGCAAAGAGCTAGGCCTTAAGCTTACGCGGTTATCAGAAGTGGAAAAACAGGAAAAGGCACGTTACGACAACTCTTAACGCCAGTGAATAACCGCTATACCCTTTAGTAACATAGCCAGGTTGAAACCAATAAAGAAGCCGCATCACTTGCGGCTTTATTGTATTTAATCAGAAGTCTAGTCGGTTAGGATAACTCATCAATGACCTAACCATTCAAACTTAAATATCGTGCCTAATTCTGCCGTTGCTTCTTCAGTCACAATGTCTAGAGACTCTGAAGGTAGAGCCTCCATTTCTGAAGATTGGACTTGCACTGAATTCGTTGCAGATGGCTCAGCGTTCATCAATGTCGGTTCTACACCACTCCGTTGCCCCACTTCAACTTTTTCAACTGGTTTCGTTGACTCTTGATATTCAATAACAGGCTCACTTTCAACCTCTTCAGGCTCGGCAATCAACTCTGGCATTCTATTCACTTGAGAAATGCGCAAGACTTCCTGTTCGAACTCTTCCATCGTGGCGAGAAGATGAACTTGGAACGTCACCGTAGATCCTTGAATTTTCTGGATGTCTAATGAGGCAACCGACGACAGCGCCTTGAGTTTTTTCTCTAGTTCGAAGAAATCTACAGCGCTATCAACCAGAGTAAACTGAGCAAGAACCGACTCCGACGATTCGCTGGCAACAACGACGGCATTTTTTTCTGCGTAGTAGTCACTAATGGCGTGAACCATATCGGCCGCAGCATTTGACCCAGAGGCACTGCCCGATTGAGGCGTTCGAGTTCTGGAGGTCATATTTTCCGGTTTTTGATCGTATAAAGTCCAACGTAGGTTATTCCCCTGCGCTCGCACAACCAGTACGGCATCACTTGGATAACGTTGACTCGCCGCACTGATCGGCTCTACAAATCCACCCCATACATCGGAAATAGAAATACCGGTAATGTCATCGAAGTCGCCCACAGGTACAGTGAGTGGAAGGCCACGTAGATTCGCAGCGTCCTTAATACGGTTAAGGGTTGGAGTCGAAGAATGCTCCCAAGAGATATTACGCTCAAAATTCGTATCTTCCACTAGCCATACCAGCAAGTTGGAACGAGATTGAGGCCAATAAGGTAATTCAGCTTGGCTTAACAGGCCACGTATATGAGGGGCGCTAAAGCTCATGCGCAGTGAAGGTTGCTCGTTAATCTTACTGTAGCTTAACTGTGACAGGTACTGAGAATGCTTACTTAGCGCTTTTCTTACTACGTCATTATTCACAGCATCTCGGTCACCTGAAGCTCGAACTATGACCTCTTGCATACCACTCTTTCGAGCGGCTGCGTCACCATCCTGTTTCTCTTGATCAATAACGATTTCTGAACGATACAGATCCACATTAGTAAGAGCATGAGCAGGGATCGACAATAAACCCACAACCAATAAAGCTAAATGACGCATACGTTTCCTAGATTATGACTTGCGAACGTAGATGATAAGCAACTATCCACGTGTGAGCAAGAAATGGACTTCAAGATAGCGTGAGAATTTGAATAATGCGTTTCTCATTCGTTCAAAACCCATCATTTACATGAATTTATTTGATCTCACCTAACGCAAACGTTTTCGTTAGTGATAAAATTGTAACGATTTTTTATCCGCCACTTCTACTGCCATTTTTGTAAATAGGAATTTACTATGATGAACGCTATTCAAGGTGCACAAATGCTTTTTGTCGCCTTCGGTGCACTTGTGCTTGTCCCCTTACTGACGGGGCTTGACCCCAACGTTGCCCTCTTTGGTGCTGGTGTTGGTACCTTAATCTTTCAAGTCATCACGCGCCGCTCTGTTCCCATTTTCCTCGCCTCTTCTTTTGCGTTCATCGCACCGATAATGTTCGGTGTTCAAACTTGGGGAATTGGCGCAACCATGGGTGGCTTAATGGCCGCGGGTGTGGTTTACATCCTGATGGGCGCTGTGATTAGAATCAAAGGCGTTGAGATTATTCATAAATTACTGCCACCCGTGGTCGTTGGCCCTGTGATCATTGTGATCGGCCTTGGGCTCGCGCCTGTAGCAGTGAATATGGCACTGGGCAAAACTGGCGATGGCAGTGTGCAACTCGTCGATGGTACCGCAGCACTTTGGATCTCAAGTGTGGCACTGTTCGTGACAATAGCCATCAGCGTTTTCGCTAAAGGTTTCCTTAAGTTGCTGCCTATCTTTGGTGGCATCGTTGCCGGCTACCTGCTCAGCCTTTATTTCGGTGTTGTCGATTTTACGCCCGTCGCTCAAGCGGCTTGGTTAGCTATGCCTAATTTCACGACGCCTGAATTTAACATCAATGCTATTTTGTTCATGATTCCAGTGGCCATTGCTCCGGCTGTGGAACACGTAGGAGACATGCTCGCTATCTCTAACGTCACCAAAAAAGACTACCTGAAAAAACCAGGGCTTCACCGTACTATTGCCGGTGACGGAGCGGCAACCATTGCTGCATCTTTAATGGGCGCGCCACCAAATACGACTTACAGTGAAGTGAC
>NZ_MCWZ01000003.1:78622-102216 GCF_002877365.1 Vibrio sp. 10N.261.55.A7 | reverse complement strand
AAACAGCGGTGGTGAAACAATAAACAAGCGGATCTAAAAAAATAATAACGACCGCGACAATACAAAAATCAGACGCAATTAGGCTAGGAAGAGTTCAATGTTCAAATTAATAACACCGAAAACAGATAACCAGCTCAATAAGTATTATCACTTTCGCTGGCAAATGTTGCGAGAACCTTGGCAGATGCCTTTGGGTTCAGAGCGTGATGAATATGATTCTACCAGCCACCACCGAATGATCGTCGATGGACGAGGACGACCAATGGCGATTGGCCGTTTATACATTACGCCTGATGATGAAGGTCAGGTTCGTTACATGGCAGTGAAAAGTAATCGTAGAAGCAAGGGCATGGGATCGCTGTTGCTGGTGGCGTTAGAGTCGTTGGCTCGCCAGGAGGGCGTCAAGCGCTTGGTGTGTAATGCCCGTGAAGATGCGATTGCCTTCTATGAAAAAAATGAGTTTGAGCGCCGCGGTGAACTCAGCGATCAACGGGGTCCGACACGTCACCAGCAAATGGTGAAGACGCTTGACCCAATGGCGGATGTCATGAGGAAGCCAGAGTGGTGTACCGAATTGCAGGAACGTTGGGAAAGCCAAATTCCTATCAGTGACAAGATGGGCATCAAGATTAACCAATACACAGGTTATCAGTTTGAATGTAGCGCTCAGCTTAACCCTAATTTGAACCCTCACAACACCATGTTTGCGGGTTCCGCGTTTACACTCGCCACGTTAACGGGGTGGGGGATGACTTGGCTTCTTCTTAAAGAACGTGGCTTACATGGCGATATTGTATTGGCAGACAGTCGAATTCGATATCGTCATCCTGTCGTCAGCAACCCGGTGGCAAGCACCTCGTTAGATGGAATCAGTGGCGATCTGGATAGGTTAGCGACAGGGCGTAAAGCCAGGATCGCCATTAACGTGACGATTTACAGTGGGGATAAACCCGCGGTTGAGTTTACGGGAACCTATATGCTGTTGCCGAACTATCAGTCGGAGCTGTCGGTATAGACTCGCTCCCCTCAAACGGAGTTCTAACCTGAGAAAATTAAGGGCAGTGGTGATGTGATGTTACGCTGCCTTTGAGTAGATCAACGACCAACTGTTGGCATTCTAATTCTGTAGTAAGCGTCAGTTCCCCTTCTTCTGCCACCACTAAATCAATATCACCTTGTATCACACCAGTCATATCGGGGGATTCTAGCTTGCCTTTCGTTACCGTCATTCGGCCTCTGTCTGAATGAACTTCTAGGCTATTGAGAGAGAAAGGGATCACCTGGGTTTGTATTTGCGCACTGCCGTAGCCATTAGGCTTGGAGTAGGTGAAATCGGCGTCTCGAGTATTGGCTTGCAGTGTGCCGTCTAGGGAGTGTGCAAGCATCTCTTGATTCCCTGATAGCCCCATAGCACTCACTTCAAATTCCATTAAGCCTTCAAATTGAATGGGCAGGTTCGTGAGCTTATTGATCATGCTAAGTGGTAGCCCGTCGCCGTGTGCAACCAATTGCCATGGACGGCTCAAACTGCCCAGTTGCCAAAATCCAGACGCATCCAAATAACCGTGCTCCAACGGCACAAATAGGCGCTCTAACTCCCATGTTCCATCGCTAGCATGACTATTTATGACCGCTTGGGTGGCAATGACATCATCAAAGCTCAGGCTATTGGCAGACAGTTCTATCTCACCATTCCATAAGCCCAGTGTTTGATTGCGCTTGAGCTCTAGGTTACTGCCTGAAATATTGACGCCCGAGAGCTGCCAGAAGGGAGGGCGCTCTATCTGTATTACTTGGCTACGGAGTATGTCGAGCTGCTTAATACTGATGGCATCTTGAGTGTCGATAAAGCGCGAAAGCAGTGCCAGTGTCTCTTGTGGGCTCTCTGTGAGCTTTACGCCAGAGGCTCTTAGCCAATTCAGTTGTGTGGACGTTGGGGTGATATGACCAGACATCTGAACTCGGCCTTGAAGATAATCACTGTCTAATTCGGTCACGGTTATGTTGTGTGGTGTTAGCTGCAACTTAGCGATTGGCGATACAAATTGCTGATCTAAGATGTTCACACTTTCCGCATTGAATGAAAGGTATGAGTCCTTTTGTCGCCATAGCCAGTGCTGCTGCAAATCTGAAGGCTCAGAATATAAAGCGATATTCTCCATTGAGGCGTCGAGGCTGGTCGCTTGAAATTCACCGATTGAAAAGTGACTGTTTAGAATATCGAGACTGTTGATATGGGAAACTTTGCTTAAAACAGGGTTCCAGTCTTTGGCTAATGACTCTATGGTCTCTCTGTCATTGAGGTCCAGCTTGTTAAGTGTGACATTAATCAGAGACCAACCGTGATCATATTGTTCAGCTTGCCCTGAGATGTCCGCACCACGCCACTCGAAGGATGCCCCAAAAATAGTACTGTCTTTCTTTTTATAGTTGGCATCGACCAGTAAGTTATCGAGAGCTTCACCTTGATAATAAAGCTGCGCAGCACTGAGCTGAATGTTACCAAATGGAATCAGTTGAGTTTCATTTTGCCATAGAGGCTCTTTGATTTGGATGTTGATACCGCGCGCGACGATGCTATCGGTGGATAGATCGAAGTTGTTAAGCGCAATTTGGTGAATCGAGATTCTCTCCTGCCAATCGAAGGAAGGAGAGAGTTCTTGCAAACTCAGGCTATCGATAAGCAAGCTGTCGACCAGCCATTTTCCATCTTGATAAAGCCCCTGGTTCAGCCAGAGCTCAACCTTGGGAATATAGAGCCCTTCAGTCTCGTTATCCTGTTGTGCTGGTGTCAGATCTTGGTTTGATTGATATTGGACACCTTCTAAAGATAGGTGAAAAGGCGCGTTGAAGGTGAATTTCTCAACGTGAACATGTCCATTGATCAGACGGTTGATGGCACTGTTGTTTAATAGGTAGTTTCCTAATGGGGTGGAGTAGCGCGTTTGTGAAATTGCGTAAAGTGAAGCGATCAATGAAGCTAGGATGAGAGTGAGGATTAACGGAACAATCAGTAGCTTCTTCATTAAGACTTAGTCCAATATTGAATGCAGAGGCGCTAGCCAAGAATCTATAGATTGGTACAAAAGCGTGTTCGCATCAATAGAAAAGCCCCTAAATTTAGGGGCTTGTAACTAAGATATCAGCTTTAACTGAGGTTTTTCTCTAGTGTGCGATGATCAGTCCAGTTGTGGACCCGCAGCAACCAGTGATTTCCCTTCGCTATTATCGGTGTACTTATCAAAGTTATTGATAAAGCGCTCTGCGAGATCGTGTGCCTTACTTTCCCACTGTAGTGGGTCGGTGTAGGTATCACGAGGGTCAAGGATAGAAGGATCAACACCAGGGAGTGACGTTGGGACTTCTAAGTTAAACACTGGAATTGAGGTGGTTTCTGCTTTCTCGATAGAACCATCAAGGATGGCGTCGATAATGCCGCGCGTATCTTGAATTGAGACACGTTTGCCACTGCCATTCCAACCCGTGTTCACAAGGTAGGCTTCTGCGCCAGCCGCTTCCATACGTTTCACCAGTACCTCTGCGTATTTGGTTGGGTGAAGCGTTAGGAATGCCGCACCGAAACACGCTGAGAATGTTGGCGTTGGCTCAGTGATACCACGCTCAGTACCGGCGAGTTTTGCTGTGAAACCAGACAAGAAGTGGTATTTGGTTTGTTCTGGCGTCAGTTTAGAGACGGGAGGAAGTACACCAAACGCATCTGCGGATAGGAAGATCACTTTGTTCGCGTGGCCGCCCTTAGATACAGGCTTAACGATATTATCAATGTGGTGGATTGGGTAAGAAACACGCGTGTTTTCAGTCTTTGAGTTATCATCAAAGTCGATAGAGCCGTCGTTTCTCACTGTCACGTTTTCGAGTAATGCGTCGCGACGGATCGCATTGTAGATGTCTGGCTCTGCTTCTTTAGACAACTTGATGGTTTTTGCGTAACAACCACCCTCGAAGTTGAAGACACCATCATCGTCCCAACCATGCTCATCATCACCGATCAGAGCACGTTTAGGGTCGGTAGATAGGGTTGTTTTCCCTGTTCCAGATAGACCAAAGAACACGGCAACATCGCCTTTTTCGCCGACGTTAGCGCTACAGTGCATAGACGCAATGTCTTTCAGCGGCAAGAAGTAGTTCATCATGGCGAACATACCTTTCTTCATCTCACCACCGTACCAAGTGCCACCGATCAGTTGCATGCGCTCAGTCAGGTTAAATACGGTGAAGTTTTCAGAGTTCAGACCATGCTCTTCCCACTTCTGGTTTGTACACTTAGCACCGTTCATTACGACAAAGTCAGGCTCAAAGCTTGTCAGCTCTTCTTCGGTTGGACGAATGAACATATTTTTCACGAAGTGAGCTTGCCATGCGACTTCGGTGATCACACGAATGCTTAAGCGAGTATCAGGGTTAGCACCACAGTAACCGTCGATCACAAATAGGCGCTTACCTGACAGTTGATTTGTCACAAGTTGCTTGAGGTCATTCCACACGGCTTGATCGATCGCCTTGTTATCATTCTTAACCGCGTCAGATGTCCACCACATATGCTCTTCTGTGGTTGCGTCTTTGACGATGTATTTATCTTTTGGAGAGCGACCAGTAAAAATACCAGTATCAACAGCAACAGCACCAAGTTCAGTCACTACGCCTTTCTCATAGCCTTCTAAACTTGAACGGGTTTCCTCTTCGAATAACTGATCGTAACTTGGGTTGCGAAGAACCTCAGTTGCGCCGGTGATTCCATGCTTTGTTAGATCGATTTGTGCAGCCTTTGTATGTTCCATAACGGTCATAGGTGCTCCTTGTGAGGATAGTTTTTGTAGGGATTTGACATATTATTATTTTTTATTTGCTCATCATGCTATCAACGGGGGTTGCAGAAAACAGGGATATGGCTCAAAAAATACCCACAATTTCCACAAGGTTTATGTGTACGATCACATAATGAGTTGAAGTCATTTTATCCTGTAAGCAAACCTTTGCGCTAGATCAAAACTATTATTAAGATCAAGAAATTAAGTGACCTATTTCATGGCTTTAGGCCTTGTTTTATAGGGGCTGAGTCACAAAAAAAGCCAGTAGGGCGCTGGCTTTTTTAAAGATGTTAAGAGCTTGTTGTTTTGTGCAAATTAATGAAGCGTGCTATTGCCTGAATTTGCTTCGATAAAGAGTTCACTAACCTGTGCTTCATCAAATGAGTAGGTCGTACCACAGTAATCACAGTGCAGAGAGACTGCCCCTTCTGTTGCGATGATATCCGCCACTTCTTCCTGACTGACGGTGATGATTGCAGCGCCGCTTCGCTCTCTTGAACAGCTGCATTTAAACACAACAGGTTGTGGCGTAAATAGCTGTACTTTTTCTTGATTGTAAAGACGGTAGAGAAGATCGTTCGCCTCTAAAGAAAACAGCTCTTCATCTTTCACGGTATCCGTTAACTGCTCTAGATGTTCAAAGTCATTTTCTGAACCGGTACCATCAGGCATCACTTGAAGAAGCATGCCCGCAGCATGAGGCTTACCGTCTAGTTCGCCAGTGCGAATCCATAATCGAGTTTTCAGTTGCTCCGAGCGTTCGAAGTAGCCTTCAATAATCTCAGCTAAGTTGTCACCCTCGAGACCCACGACACCTTGGTAACGTTCACCCTTTTTAGGCTCAATAGTGATAACCAAGTGGCCTTTACCGATCAGTTCGTGCAGGCTTGCTTGAGGGTCAATGTCGCCTTTGTAGCGTGCCACACCACGGATCTTTTGATCGTGGTCGCCATTGATCACCACCAGTGAAACCGGGCCATCACCTTGAAGCTGCATGGTAATTGAGCCTTCAAACTTAAGTGTTGCCGTCAATAGCGTTGTCGAGACCAGTAGCTCACCCAGCAGCTTTTGTACGGCTAACGGGTATTCCTTGCTAGAAATCATTTGTTGGTACGCTTCATCCACTTGTACCAACTCACCGCGTACAGACAAATCTTCAAAAAGGTAGCGGTTCAATACATTGCTTGCCATCTAGGGAGCTCCAGCTTATTGATGTTTAAATTTAATAATGTCTCGGCGCTGTTTTTTATCAGGGCGTCGATCAGGGCTAGGATTGTGCGCGTGAAGTCGACGTTGTTCAGCGTGAGCTTCGCGCTTGGTGATACTTTCTGCTGTTTCAGTATAGAGCAGTTGCGCTTCTGGCGCGCCGCGCCGTTGGTCTGAAAGCTTTTCAATCTTGATGGTTTTCTCTTCATTCCCTTGCTTCAAAGTAATGATCGCATCAAGTTCTACTAACTTACTCGGTTTGCTGCGCTGGCCATTATAGTGAACTTTTCCGCCATCAATCATGTTACGGGCAATGGAACGCGTTTTATAAAAACGTGCAGCCCATAACCATTTATCCAGTCTTATTGTGGTTGAGTTGGAACTCATAGGAAAAAAACACCTCTAATTGCTTTTACGTATTGATATCTATATAACGTTTGCGGTCACCGAATAGCAGCAGGGATCACTAAATCTGAGTAAACAATGGTGTTATGATTCCATTTTTTCAAGGTAAACAGTAAATTTTCATATGGATTTGCTATTGCTTGAAAACGCTATGGTATATTGAAGAGTTATAACTGTATGATCAGTAACATGAATCATACTCCTCTAAAATGGGATTTTGATGGAAAGATATAAGGATATTTTGGGGTGAAGCAGAACCATTTCTCTCAAATTATAGCTTCAAATGCTTGGGCACAGAGGTTTTCTGGTCAATCGGTAATGCTACAGCAGCGTTTAAGCTTATTATGCTGCATTACTCTGTTGATGGTTTCCGCGTGGGTATTAGGGAAACTATTTTGGTTAACGCTAAGTCCAGAAGAAACAGTCACGCCTTGGCGTGCACAAGTGGTAAGTAGCCAAAATCAAGCCCAGTCCGCATTGGATACTTCTTCACTTAAAAATAGCCATCTTTTTGGTGTCTACCAGCAAGGTGCTAAAAAAATTGAGAAGCCAGTGGTGCAAGATGCGCCCAAAACGCGTTTGAATCTCTCTCTTGTCGGTGTCGTTGCAAGTAGCGATGATAATAAGAGCTTAGCGGTCATCGCCAATCGTGGCAGCCAATCTACCTATGGTATTAATGAGCAGATAGAGGGCACTCGTGCTCAATTAAAAGCGGTGTTTAGCGATCGAGTCATTATTGATAACTCTGGTCGTGACGAAACCTTAATGTTGGTGGGTATTGACTACAGCAATCAATCCGCTGATACCCCTTATATTAAGCCTGTCCAAAACTCTCAAGGCAATAATGTTGCGAACAGCAACGCATCCGATCGTGTCGCCCAATTAGAATCCATACGTGCTGAGATAGCGGAAGATCCGCAGAAAATTTTTCAGTACGTCAGAATGTCTCAAGTCAAGCGAGACGGTAACGTACTCGGCTATCGAGTGACGCCTGGCAAAGAACCCGAGCTATTTAGTTTTTTTGGGTTAGAAAGTGGTGATATTGCGACTCAACTGAACGGACTAGACCTGACCGATCCCGAAGCCATGAGCACAATCTTTAAAACCATCTCTGAACTTAGTGAACTCAATCTTACCGTTGAGCGAGATGGTCAGAATCATGACATTAATATTGAATTTTAATGCTGATGCGATCGCGCGTTGGTATGAGGAGTAAAAAGTGAAGCATTGGTTAAATAAAAGTGCTTGTCTATTAGCAGGAAGCTTATTAGCAGGAAGTTTATTGGTTGCGCCTACTACGGCGGTTGCCAATGATTTCAGTGCCAGCTTTAAAGGCACAGACATTCAAGAATTCATTAACATCGTTGGCCGAAACCTAGAGAAAACCATCATTGTTGATCCTTCTGTTCGTGGCAAAGTCGATGTACGTAGTTACGACATGCTAACCTCTGAGCAGTATTACAGTTTCTTCTTGAACGTGCTTGAAGTCTATGGTTTCGCCGTCATAGAGATGGATAACGGCGTACTCAAAGTCGTGAAATCGAAGGACGCAAAGACATCGGCAATCCCAGTCGTGAGTGATGACAGTGCGCAAGGCGACAGCGTTATCACTCGCGTAGTGGCTGTTAGAAACGTCTCTGTACGAGAATTATCCCCTTTACTTCGCCAGTTAAATGACAACGCTGGTGCCGGTAACGTCGTTCATTATGACCCAGCCAATATCATACTGATTACGGGTCGTGCTGCCGTTGTTAATCGATTAGCAGAAATTATCAAACGCGTTGACCAAGCCGGTGATAAGGAAATCGAGGTGATAGAGCTAAGGAATGCTTCCGCTGCAGAGATGGCGCGTATTGTAGAAGCATTGAATAAAACGACCGATGCAAAAAATACCCCTGCTTTCTTACAACCTAAGCTTGTCGCTGACGATCGCACAAACTCTATTCTCATTTCTGGCGATCCAAAAGTTCGAGCAAGACTGAAGCGTTTAATCCAGCAACTGGATATTGAAATGAAGTCTAAGGGTAACAACCAGGTTATTTACCTTAAGTATGCGAAAGCCGATGATTTGGTTGATGTCCTTAAAGGGGTGTCTGATAATTTACAGGCGGAAAAACAAGTCGCTAAGCAGGGGGCTTCAGGAAGCAATAATCGAAGTGAAGTGGTTATTTCTGCTCACACTGGCACCAATTCGCTCGTTGTGACGGCGCCGCCTGATATTATGAATGCGATTCAAGATGTGGTGGCGCAGCTTGATATTCGTCGCGCGCAGGTTTTAATCGAAGCGCTGATTGTCGAAATGTCAGAAGGCGATGGCATTAACTTGGGTGTCCAATGGGGCAACTTGGAAACAGGTGCGGTTGTTCAGTATGGCAATACCGGTGCGTCTATTGGTAATGTGATGATTGGTCTTGAAGAAGCGAAAGACACGACCAGCACAGAAAGTTATTGGAACTCCTCTGAGAACAAATGGGAATCGCGAGAAACGGAAAAAGAGGGCGACTACTCTTCCTTAGCAGCGGCACTTTCAGGCGTTAATGGCGCAGCAGTGAGCATTGCCATGGGGGACTGGACAGCACTGATCAGCGCGGTTTCTACTGATTCCAACTCCAATATTCTTTCGTCGCCAAGCATTACTGTCATGGACAATGGTGAAGCCTCATTCATTGTTGGTGAAGAAGTCCCAGTCATTACCGGCTCAACGTCTGGCTCAAACAACGAAAACCCGTTCCAAACGGTCGATCGTAAAGAGGTGGGTATTAAGCTGAAGGTCGTTCCTCAGATCAACGAAGGCAACTCGGTTCAACTCGATATTGAACAAGAAGTGTCAAACGTACTCGGGGCTCAAGGTGCTGTAGACGTGCGTTTTGCCAAGCGTCAGTTAAATACATCCGTCATGGTTGAAGATGGCCAAATGATTGTTTTGGGTGGTTTGATTGATGAGCGTGCCCTTGAAAGCGAATCTAAAATTCCATTACTGGGCGATATTCCGTATTTAGGTCACTTGTTTAAATCAACCAGTACGCAAGTCGAGAAGAAGAACTTAATGGTCTTCATTAAACCGACCATCATTCGTGAAGGCATAACCGCGGATGGTATTACTCAACGTAAATACAATTTCATTCGCGCAGAGCAATTGTTCAAAGCGGATCAAGGTTTAAAACTCATGGAAGACAGCAACATTCCAGTGTTGCCAGAGTTTGGCCAAGACATTCGTCACCCTGCTGAGATTCAAGCCTTCATTGACCAGATGGACGTCGTGAAATGAACGAGCAAATAGACAATCGTCCACTTTCTCGATTGCCCTTTAGCTTTGCCAATCGATTTAAGCTTGTTTTAGAGCATAGTGATCAAGGCAGCACACTGTTCTATGTGGCTCCGCTTGCTATCGAGGCGTTAGTTGAAGTGAAGCGTGTTGCCAAAACAGCGTTTCAAACCATTGAGCAAACAGTCGAAGAGTTTGATAGCAAGCTGACGGAAGTGTACCAACGCGACTCCTCTGAAGCGCGTCAGTTGATGGAAGATATTGGTGCGGATAACGATGATTTCTTCTCGTTAGCAGAAGAGCTGCCTCAAGACGAAGATTTGTTAGAAGCCGAAGATGATGCACCCATCATCAAGTTGATTAACGCCATGCTAGGTGAAGCGATTAAGGAAGGGGCCTCTGACATTCACATCGAGACCTTCGAAAAATCGCTATCAATCCGTTTCCGTGTCGATGGTGTATTGAGGGATGTACTCGCTCCTAGCCGTAAGCTAGCTCCTCTGCTTGTCTCTCGCGTAAAGGTCATGGCAAAGCTCGATATTGCGGAAAAGCGTGTCCCGCAAGATGGACGAATTTCGCTTAGAATTGGTGGTCGTGCTGTTGATGTTCGTGTCTCGACGATGCCTTCATCGCACGGTGAACGTGTCGTAATGCGTCTGCTTGATAAGAATGCGACGCGTCTAGACTTACACAGTTTAGGTATGACAAGGCACAATCACGATAACTTCCAAATACTCATTCAACGTCCACATGGCATTATCTTGGTGACAGGCCCGACGGGATCGGGTAAATCCACGACACTATATGCCGGTTTGCAAGAGCTCAACAGTAACGAGAGAAATATTCTGACGGTAGAAGACCCGATTGAATTTGATATCGATGGCATTGGGCAAACTCAAGTTAACTCTAAGGTCGATATGACCTTTGCTCGCGGTCTAAGGGCGATATTACGTCAAGATCCCGATGTCGTGATGGTGGGTGAGATTCGTGATTTAGAGACGGCGCAAATTGGCGTGCAAGCTTCTTTAACGGGTCACCTGGTGATGTCTACCTTACACACCAACACCGCAGTGGGCGCGATCACTCGTCTACGCGACATGGGTATCGAGCCCTTCTTGATTTCATCGTCATTGCTTGGTGTGCTGGCGCAACGATTAGTGCGTACCCTATGCACCGATTGTAAGCAGCCTTATCAAGCATTGCCCGAGCAAAAAGCGCTGTTTGGTGCCCCTGAAGATGAAGAGTTGATCTTGTACAAAGCATCGGGTTGCGAGTCTTGTAATCACAAAGGGTACCGAGGTCGTACTGGTATTCATGAACTTCTGCTGGTCGATGATACGGTTCAATCGCTTATTCATAGTGAAGCCGGCGAGCAAGCCCTCGAAAAAGCGATTCGTCAGAAAACCCCAAGCATTCGAAGTGATGGCTTATCTAAGGTTCGTCTAGGCGTCACCTCTATTGAAGAGGTAATGCGAGTGACCAAGGAAACCTAATGGCATCGTTTGAATATAAAGCACTGAATGCGAATGGCCGACAGAAGAAAGGCGTCATTGATGGCGATAACGCACGTCAGGTTCGTTCTCGACTAAAAGAGCAAGGTTTGGTGCCTATTGAGGTGACGGAAACCCGTGCTAAGAATAAGGCTCAATCGACGCAAGGTGGCATCAACTTTAAACGAGGCTTGAGTACACCAGAGCTTGCGCTTATTACTCGTCAGCTGTCTACCTTGGTCCAGTCGGGGATGCCTCTCGAAGAGTGCCTCAAAGCTGTCTCTGAGCAATCAGAAAAGCCGCGCATACGAACGATGCTTGCTGCCATTCGCTCGAAAGTGACCGAAGGTTACACACTTGCGGACAGCTTAGCGGATTATTCGCATGTCTTTGACGATCTGTTCCGTTCCATGGTGGCCGCGGGTGAAAAGTCGGGTCATCTCGATGCGGTATTAGAGCGATTAGCGGATTACGCAGAAAATCGTGAAAAAATGCGCTCGAAGTTGCTTCAAGCCATGATTTACCCAATTGTATTGGTGGTGTTTGCGATTAGCATCGTGGCTTTTTTGTTGGCGGCTGTCGTACCCAAGATCATTGACCAGTTTGTTCAAATGGCTCAAGACCTGCCTCAGTCTACTCAGATACTGCTGGCCTTAAGTAATTTTGTGCAGCAGTGGGGGCTGGTGTTGCTCATTGTGACTGTTCTAGTTATATCCGTGATCAAATGGTTACTCACCAAGCCGGATATTCGTCTGCGCTGGGACAGGACTTTATTATCACTGCCTCTAATTGGGAAAATAGTCAGAGGTCTTAATACCGCTCGATTTGCGCGAACCTTATCCATTTGTACCTCTAGTGCAATCCCCATTCTAGAAGGTATGAAAGTCGCGATTGATGTCATGACGAATCAATACATCAAACAGCAGGTCATTTTGGCAACGGATAATGTTCGAGAGGGATCCAGCATAAGAAAAGCGCTCGATCAAACCAAACTGTTTCCACCGATGATGTTGCACATGATCGCGAGTGGGGAGCAAAGTGGTCAGCTTGAAAATATGCTCACGCGAGCCGCTGACAACCAAGATAACCAATTTGAATCTACGGTTAACATCGCTTTAGGTATATTCACACCGATGTTGATTGCGTTAATGGCAGGAATGGTGTTGTTTATCGTTATGGCCACCCTAATGCCTATCTTAGAAATGAATAACTTGATGAGTCGATAAGACCGCCAGTTTGCCTCAAATGATTTTGGAGAAAAAATGAGACATAAAATGAACAAACAGTCAGGCTTCACCCTATTAGAGGTTATGGTCGTTGTCGTTATCCTTGGCTTGTTGGCAAGCTTTGTTGTACCTAACTTGATAGGCAGTAAAGACCAAGCCGATCAGAAAAAGGCCGTGATTGATATTGCTGCTTTGGAAAGTGAGTTGATGAAATATCGCCTTAACCACAATACCTTTCCGACGACAGATCAAGGCCTAGAGGCGCTAGTGACAAAACCGAATAATCCAGAGCCACGTAACTACCCAGAGAACGGTTACGTCACTCGATTACCTCAAGACCCTTGGGGTAACGATTACCAATACCTAAATCCAGGTGAGCACGGTGTGATGGATATCTTTACGCTTGGTGCCGATGGCCAAGAAGGCGGTGAGGGTGTGAACGCCGACATCGGTAACTGGAATCTACAAGACTTCCAGTAGACAAGTTTGCGTAACCGCAATCGAAACCTAAAGCAAAGAGTTGTCACAGCATGCTAAAACCTAAACAACAGGGCTTCACATTACTAGAAATCCTACTGGTTCTGGTGGTTATCTCTGTGGGTGTTGTGATAACGCTTTCTGTTTTACCGAACAACACTGATGACTCAGCGAAAGAGCAGGCTCAAGCGCTTTTTCAACGGCTTCAACTCCTTAACGATGAGGCGATATTAAGCGGCAAAGATTTTGGATTGAGAATCGAAGAAGCACGCTCTCGCTATATTTGGATGGGGATAGAAGATGGAGAGTGGAAAACCATGAGGTTTGAAACGATTCCAGAGCAAACAGATTTAGGTGAAGAAGGCGTGGCGATTCAGATGACGCTCGGTGGCGATATTTGGAATGATGAAGACCGCCTCTTTAAACCAGGTCCGCTTTTTGATGAAGATATGTTTGCTGATCTTGAAGACGATAAAAAACCATTGCCTCCGCAGATTTTTATCTTTTCGAATGGAGAGGTAACGCCAGTATCCATGGCTATTTATCCGCAGAATAAAGATGCCAAGCAAGACAGTTGGCGAGTCGTTGCAAAAGAGAATGGCCAGATTCTATTGTTGTCTCCGGGGGAGCAAGAAGATGAGTAATTCATGTCTCTTTCTTCCGGTTTTGACAAAAAGACATAGAAAAAATCGAGGCATGACCCTGCTTGAGGTGTTAATTGCCCTCGCGATATTTGCGACGGCAGCCATCTCCGTCATTCGTTCGGTTGGTCAACATATTAATACTCTCTCTCACCTAGAGGAAAGAACGTTTGCTGCAATGGTGGTCGACAATCAAATGGCCAAGGTCATGCTTGCCCCTCAAGCGTTAAGTGAGAAGAAAGGAAGTGAAGAGTTAGCGGGTCGAAAATGGTATTGGCAGGTAACACCAATCGAGACCTCTGACGGTTTGCTTAAAGCATTTGATGTCAGTGCCGGATTGACGGAAAAGGGAAGCGCGATCGTAACGGTGAGAAGCTATGTGTCGCAATAATCGACGCTTTATAAGCAAAGGCCGTGGCTTCACTCTGATAGAAGTGCTGATTGCAATGGCTATCTTTGCCGCGCTCAGTGTCAGTGCTTATCAGGTTGTTGACCAGATCCGCATGAGTAACGCGCTTTCGCTAGAACGAGGCGATCGCTTAAAGGAATTGCAGCGTAGTCTCGTTGTTATGGACAGTGATTTTCGTCAAATGGCCGCACGTCCATTTCGAACCGATGGTGAGCAGAGTTCGGATCAAGAAGCTGAACTGGTGTTGCTATGGAAAGACTATCTAATCGAATCGGATAGCAAAGGCGTGCTATTTACTCGACTCGGTTGGCACAACCCACAACAACAATTTCCGCGCGGTGAGGTTGTTAAAGTCGGCTATCGAATCAAAGAGTCTACATTAGAGCGAGTGTGGTGGCGGTATCCCGATACGCCTGCTGGGCAGCAAGCCATCGTTACTCCGCTGTTAAGTGGTGTCGAGTCGTTCAATTTACGTTTTTACTATCAAGGTGCATGGTTAGAAGAGTGGGAAGTCACACAAGTGTTGCCCCAAGCCATCGCGTTGGATCTTGAATTGACGGATTATGGCCACATTGAGCGAATCTACTTAGTAGCAGGTGGCGTACCTGCGCCAACGAATGATTCAAATGGAAGTGGAAGCTCTTCTTCTAGTGGTGGAGAGTTCAATAATGACCACTAAAGTGAGAAACCGACAACGAGGCGTGGCGTTAATCGTTGTTTTAATGATGTTAGCCGTGATGGTGTCGATTGCCGCGACCATGTCTAGCCGGTTGTTCACTCAGTTCAAGAGGGGCAGTAACCAATTGAGTTATCAGCAGGCTTACTGGTACAGCATGGGTGTCGAAGCATTGGCTAAAGTCGCGATCGAACAAAGCTATCAAGACAGTGACACCATTAATCTGTCGCAACCTTGGGCACTTGAAGAGCAAACCTATCCACTCGATTACGGAACGTTGAATGGTCGAGTTGTTGATAAACAAGCGTGTTTTAATCTTAATGTGTTCGCACAAGTGAAAAATGACTCGTCTCAATCAAGCAAACCTTATTTGGTGAGCTATTGGCAAACTTTACTCGAAGAGTTAGAGGTTGAGAGCTATCAGGCTGAAGTGGTTGCTGACTCGACATGGGATTACATTAGTAAAGAGAATTCGATGCAGTCTTCTAGTGGGGCCGGAGATAGCTTTTATGAAGCCCTTTCTCCTGCGTATATGGCAGCAAACGGCAGAATAGCCGACATCAGTGAACTGCGTGCCATACAACAGGTCTCCGGTGAGGTGATGCAAAAGGTCGCCCCCTACGTGTGTGCTTTGCCAAGTGATGACTGGCGATTGAATATTAATACCCTCGACACCGATAAAGTGGCGTTGCTGGTGGCGTTATTTCAGCCTCATCTTAGTGAACAAAATGCGATGTCATTGATAGAGTCTCGACCGTTTGATGGTTGGTCGTCAATCGATGACTTTATGGCAGAAAATACGATCAGCGTGATTGAAGAAAATGTCCGAAATGAAGCGAAGGCCTACTTAACGGTGGATAGTGCCTATTTTGAATTGGACGCACAGGTTTTAGTGAACGGCTCTCGAGTTCGAATTCGGAGTCTGCTATTTAGTGATAATAGAGAAACAGCAACGGTAGTTCGCCGTCGCTTTGGAGGGATCAGTGAGCGAGTTTCTGACAGTTCGACTGAGTAGCGATAAACAAGCACAGATCCAATGGCTGGTTTGGTCTTCAGCCCAGAATGAAGTCATCGCCAGTGGTGAAGTTCATGACTGGACAAATTTATCTGAGTTAACAAGTTATGCGCATCAGAGACAAGTGATCGTTCTGCTATCAAGCAGCGATGTGGTGCTGTCTGAAGTCGATTTACCGGCAGGGTCATCTCGACAACTTGAGTCGATGTTGCCGTACCTCGTTGAAGATGACATCGCACAAGATGTGGATGAGCTGCACTTTTCACTGCTGGATAAAAGCAGCAAGAAAGCGATGATAGCGGCGGTCGATAGACACTGGCTATCCTTTTGCCTTCAAGAGTTACGCGAGTTAAATATCAATGTTAACAAGGTATTGCCAGACGTTCTAGCATTACCAAACAGCGATCAACTTACAGCGGTGAGCCTGGGTGAGCAGTGGTTAGTGAGAAAAGGTGAGTATTTAGGCGTTTGTGTAGAGTCACAATGGTTGGCGTTATTTCGGGCATCCAGCTGGGTGAAAGCAGGGGATGATTACTTATCACTTACAGCCTACAGTGCTCTGCCTGAATTGGCATTAGAGCCAGATCAAGATTGGAAACACACGGATGCTCCCTTGGTGATGCAGTTGCTCACCGAGGGCGCGATTGCGAGTAAAGTGAACTTGCTGACAGGTAACTTTAAGCCAAGCTCCTCCATGCTGAAGTACTGGTCAATTTGGAAGAAATCAGCCATCGCCGCGGTGGTTCTGTTTGTCGTTATTGCAGGGCAATTCTGGTTACAGGTCAATAGTAATGAAGCGCAAGCCAAAGCTTATCGCGCGGAGAGTGAACGGATCTTTCGGGAGGCGCTACCAGGCAAAACCCGTATCCCTACTGTAAGTTATTTGAAACGTCAAATGAGTGATGAAGCGAATCGCTTGTCAGGCGGCGGAGCGGGATACCCCATGTTGGAATGGATGATGAAAATTCCAGAGTCATTGAAAGCGAATAATACGATGGCTCTAATCAGCATTCGATACGATGGTAACCGAGAAGAAATTCGCATTCAGGCACGCAGTAAAGATTTTCAAAGTTTTGAGCAAGTGAGGGTCAAGTTTGCTGAGAATTTCGACGTTGAACAAGGCCAGCTAAGCCGCTCTGGAGAGTGGGTGAATGGCAGCTTTGTATTGAAGAGAGAGTGAGATTGATGATGGAAAAACTCGTCACGTCATTTAAGCTTTGGTGGCAAAGCATCAGTCTGAGAGAGCAACGATTAGTAATGATCGGCTCGCTATTGTTAATGGTCGGTATGGGTTACTGGGGCATCATTGAACCGATGAACCAGCGCAGCACGCAAGCAAAGAACCGAATTAACAGCGAAAAGCAGTTATTGGGTTGGGTGAAGAATAAAGCCGATGAGATTGTACAATTGAGGGCGAAAAGCGGTTTGGCCTCTACTGCTCAGCCCTTGAATCAGGTTATTTCATCTTCCGCGAAACGATTTAAGGTTGAGCTGATTCGGATCCAACCGCGCGATGAGATGTATCAAGTATGGGTTCAACCATTGGAGTTTAATCAGTTTATTAGCTGGATTACTTACCTTAAAGAGCAACAAGGCATTGATGTTGAATACTTAGATGTTGAGGGCGCAGAGCGTCCGGGTATTGTCGAAATCAAGCGTTTACAGTTTAAGCGAGGTGGTTAATGAAACGTATCCTATTGGTTTCTGTGCTTATCGTATTCACCTTTATCGCTAGCATTGTGGCGCACATGCCAGCACGGTTTGTCATGCAATATGTTCCAGTGCCAAGAGGCCTTTCTATCGACCATGTTCAAGGCTCTTTATGGCAAGGCAGCGCTCAACAAGTCAGCTGGCAGGGTGCCTCTTTGGGGCAACTGCAGTGGGATTTTCACGCACTATCACTTCTCTCTGGAAAGGCTCAAGCTGAAGTGAGATTTGGCCAAGGCAGCACGATGGGGCTAAGAGGCCACGGCATTATTGGGTATGGCTTCTCGGGTGCGTATGTGAAGAAGACGATTGCGTCGCTTCCTGCACAATTTGCAGTTGATCAATTGGCGTTACCATTGCCGTTGGATTTAGAAGGACAGGTAGAGCTGTCGATTGAGCAGTTGTTGGTGAATGAGTTCGATCAACCGATCCCTCGTTGTTACCAAGGCGTTGGAGCAGTAGTCTGGAGCGGTAATAAGGCGATGACGCCCATTGCTGATTTAGATTTAGGCCCTGTGGTGGTGAATATTACCTGTGAAGACAATCTTGTTTCGGCAAAGGGGGAGCAGGTAAGTGAACAGGTGAGTGCGCAATTTGATGCGACTTTGGCCGTCAACGGCAATCAATTTACCTATCAATCGAAGGGTTGGTTTAAACCAGAAGCGGAATTTCCATCGACTTTATCGGCTCAACTGAAATGGTTGGGAAGCCCAGATAATCAAGGTCGTTATCCGCTGAGTTTCAATGGTACGCTCTAGTTTCATTTAGGCCAACATTCGATAAAGTTGGCTTTTAGCAAAAGAAAACATTCAGCTTAAGACCGCAAAAAAAAGCGAACTTCTATATTTAGAGGCTCGCTTTTTTCGTACTCGCTTGGTGAGTCAAAGACGGATAAAACGTATCTAGTCTTTGACCTTCAGTATTTCATCCCAAGGGAGAGCTTCATCGCCAAGCACGATAAAGTTAGGATTTTCTAGCGTTTCACGTTCGTTATAAGAGAGCGGTTCTAAGTGCGTACTCAGGATTCGTCCGCCCGCTTCTTCGACAATGCACTGGGTCGCGGCGGTATCCCACTCACCCGTTGGGCCTAGTCTTAAATAGCAATCCACCGCGCCCTCTGCGACAAGGCAGGCCTTAAGAGCAGCAGATCCAAGCGGAACCAAGTCGTAGTTCCACGCACTGCTCATTCGGCCTGTGATGCGATTGATGTCTTGTCTTCGGCTAATCGCAATCCCAATAGATTGCTTTTGCCCTTGTTCATGCTTATGGGTATTGATGGGCACATGCTCTGCATCACTCATTTCCGGGATCTTCCATGCGCCTTTGCCGTGATACGCATAATAGGTCACACCGGAAACGGGCGCATAACACACCCCCATTACTGGGCGATTGTTCTCGATTAGGGCAATAATGGTGGCGAAGTCACCACTGCGAGCAATGAACTCTTGCGTGCCATCGAGCGGATCAACTAACCAGTAGCGTTCCCACTCTGCACGCTTGGTTAAGCTAATATCCGCGTCTTCTTCAGAAAGTACCGGAATGTCTGGCGTCAATTCGGTCAGTTTCTGCATGATGAGCTTATGCGCCGCAATGTCAGCACTGGTCACCGGTGTTTCGTCACTTTTGACAAACGCTTCGTACTGTTTGGTTTCGTAGATATCGAGGATGAGTTGACCCGCTGAGCGTGCCACCTCAATCACAGAAGGCAAATGATGAGATAAGTCTTTTTCAGTAGACATAATATTTCCTAAGACTCTGTTGTTATTATTTTTTTAAGTGCTTGAGAGCAAGTAATAAGGCCGTGATGCTGCGCGCTTCACTGAAATCCATATGCGTCACGAGCTCTTCAGCTTGAGCGAGCGGCCAACGTACCACCTCTAGAGGTTCTGGCTCATCACCCTCTAGTTTCTCTGAGTATAGATCCTGTGCAACAAATAGGGTCATTTGGCTCGAAAAATAAGAGGGAGCGAGTACCAGTTGTTTGAGAGGCGATAGGGAATTGGCACCAAATCCGATCTCTTCTTTGAGCTCTCTATTCGCGGCTTGTTCAGGCGTTTCGCCGGGATCAATCAACCCTTTCGGAAATCCTAGTTCGTAACGCTCTGTTCCTGCTGCATATTCGCGAACCAGTAGCATGTCACCTTGTTCAGTGATTGGCACCATCATTACCGCATGGCGACCGCTGGGCTTCATGCGTTCATAAGTGCGTAATTCGCCGTTACTGAAACGCAGATCCATAGACTCGATAGTAAACAGTTTAGATTGAGCAACCGAGCGTACTGCGAGAATGGTGGGTGGGATCATCTTGGTCATGGTACGCGCTCCGGTTTAGATTACTTGGACTAACTTAAGTGTAGTGACGGCATCAATGAAACAGCCTCTAATATATGAAATAACAGGGTACGTTGAAAAGCGTTCGTTTGGATGTAAGTCAAATTATTGAAGTTAAGACAAAAAAGCCGATGTAAAAACATCGGCTGATAGTAAATCTAATGGGTGTTTAGTAGTAAGAGTGCTCACCACGGTCATGCTCAGTGGCATCACGTACTGCGGTTAGCTCACCTTCAAATTGCTGAAGGAGCTCTTTTTCGATGCCTTCTTTTAGCGTGACATCAACCATTGAACAGCCGTTACAACCGCCACCAAAGGCAACAATAGCAGCGCCTTCTTCCGTGATTTCAACCAGGCTTACATGGCCACCGTGACCTGCAAGCTGTGGGTTCACTTGCGTTTGAATCGCGTATTCAACACGTTCAATCAGTGACGCATCATCAGCCACTTTACGCATTTTTGCGTTTGGCGCTTTCAGGGTCAGTTGAGAGCCCATCTTGTCGGTAACGAAATCCACTTCCGCATCTTCTAGAAACGGTAAGCTTAGCTCATCGATGAACGCAGAGAAGAGTTCAAATTTTAACTCAGTATCTGATGCTTCAACCGCTTCTGGTGGGCAGTAAGAAACGCCACACTCTGCATTTTGAGTTCCTGGGTTAACAACAAATACGCGAATGTTTGTACCTTCGGGTTGCTGGCTCAGTAAGCCACCGAAGTGTGTTTGCGCAGTTTCTGTAATAGTAATAGTGTTTGACACGACAAATACCTGAGTAATTTTGTAGGCTATTTAAACGCCATTCTACTCCTGAAAAATCTAATTTCTAGATCTAAAAACGAAATCTGTACGCTTTAAATCGAGTTATGGGATTCAGGAGTGAGGCAGATACAATAAATATCAATGGTTTCAACCCCTGCATCAAGCAGTAATTTGCATAAATGATGGGTCGTACTGCCTGTGGTTACGACATCGTCAACAATCGCAATGTGTTTCTGTTTAGGGGCTTTGTTGAGGCGAAAGGCGTGTCGAAGGTTCTGCTGTCTCTGATGTTTATCTAGCCCTTTTTGCTGTGGGGTGTTCGTGATTCTGGAAAATAGCTGGCTTGAAATTGGAATATTGAGCATGTTGCCTAGCTGCTTGGCGAGCAAATGACTTTGGTTGAATCCTCGACTGAGGTGTCGTTGCCAATGCAGGGGCACACTGGTGATCAATTCGGGCGCTTCATCAATACGTTGATAGAGTAGAGAGCTCAGCGGTTTGGCTAGCCAGAACTGTTGCTGATACTTAAAGCGTTGAATGTAATGAGAGAGAGGCGGCTGATAGCCCCCAACGCAAGTTAACTTGGACCATAGCGGTGGGTGGGTAAGGCATTGTCCACATTGCTTGGTCATGGTCAAAGTGGGTAAGCCACAACGTTGGCAGCGCGGCGAAGGCGAAAATAGTGAGAGACAGCTGTGGCACCACAGCGTGTTGGGAATGTCGATAATACTTGAGTGCCGAAAGTCGATGGGTAAGTGACATAAATTGCAATAACTGCCGAGACCCACACGCATGGTTTTTTGAAGTCAATCAGATAACATAGACGCCAGAATTTTAAGAGAGATATCTTTAGTGTCGGCCAATCTGGAATTTGGCGGTGACTGTTAAAAGTAGGAGAAAGTGTGATCATGGATAAAGCTTTGCATTGGCAGGTTAGCGGACAAGGCGACGATCTTGTGTTGCTGCATGGTTGGGGGATGAATGGTGCCGTCTGGGATCAAACGGTACAAGTGCTTAACCAGCGTTACCGAGTGCACGTGGTGGATTTACCTGGCTACGGACACAGTGCCCATTTGCATGCATCAAGCTTAGAAGAGATCGCACAGAGTTTACTGCCAGAGTCGCCAAAACAGGCGATTTGGCTGGGGTGGTCTTTAGGTGGTTTGGTGGCGACACACATTGCGCTGCACCATAGTGAGCGCGTCAGTAAGTTGATTACCGTCGCCAGTTCTCCTAAGTTCGCCGCGTCTCGACCTTGGCGAGGAATTCAGCCTAAGGTGCTGGATGCCTTTACCGAGCAGTTGGTCGATGATTTTCAGACGACCATCGAACGCTTTATGGCATTGCAAGCGATGGGCAGCCCGTCGGCAAGGCAAGATGTCAAACAATTGAAAAAAGCGGTGTTGTCTCGCCCTTCTCCCAATCCACAGTCACTCTTGGCAGGGCTAGAGATGCTGGCTGACGTTGATTTGCGTCCCTACCTTGGCTCTCTCTCTGTGCCGATGCTTAGGCTATACGGACGCCTTGATGGCTTGGTTCCTATCAAAGTCGCCAGTGATATGGATACCCATGTTCCAGACAGTGAACAATACGTTTTTAGTCAGTCGTCTCACGCGCCTTTCATGACAGAGCTGGATGCTTTCTGTCATCAAATTGTCGAATTTGTAGACAAATAATTGTCGTTTTTAGCGAAAAAAATGCATAAGTTGCTAAATTTTTAACCACGCTAGCCGATAAGGTATTTAACCCAATAGAGCTGATAATACAAACGAGCATTATCGGGTTGGGCGATGCCAAGGAGGTAATTGGCTATGATCGTGTCACCGACTAACGTTAGTGTGCCACTTATCGCCCCATCGGTTAATGTGCAAACGGAGCAAGCCGCGAGAGATAACAAGATTCGTGAGCCTGTTGTACCGACCGCAGAGTTAGTAAAGTCAAATGCTGAGCGTAAGTTAAAGGCGGACGATAAACGGCGAAGGCGACCCTCATGGGATCCGTCAGAGCATCCTGATTATGATATGGATGACGAAAGCGACGTTGCAGAAGCACAGAGTGAAGAACCGAAAAGCGTCTTAGAGCGACTTTTTAGGCTCATTGCTCTGGATACTTACAGTAAAAAGCAAGGCACAGGCTATGCAATGCGGTTTAGATTACCTAAGCACATTGTTGATGCAGCGATAACTGAGGGACAGATGGAAAAACGGCGTACTGTAATAAAATATCATTACGGACATGCGGTTGCCCCTAACGTACCGTCTGAAGTTATAGCGGTGTTGTAAGCAGGCGTACTTTTTTTGTACTCACCTGTTTATCGCTACGGATAAAAATACCCACTATTTAGTGGGTATTTTTTTATCCAGAATGCCTCTGAACGAATTCATTGAACCGTTCTTCAAGCCGCGATAGGGGCTATTTTTTTGCTTTAGCAAACGCGGCCGCAAATGCGCCACCCATCGCACCACCAGACGCATCGTTCTGCTGCCTAGATGGTTGTCTAGACGAATGGCGGTTGTGGGTTTGGCCTTGCTTTGGTGAGCGAGCACTCGAACCAGAATTGGCACGTTGAGAACGATTATCTTGGCCTGGTTCATCATTGAGTCGCATCGAGAGAGCGATACGTTTTCGCTGCTCATCGACTTCCATTACCTTGACCTTCACAATGTCACCCGCTTTCACCACATCACGAGGATCGGCCACATAGCGGTCGGTCAGCGCAGATATATGCACAAGACCGTCTTGGTGAACACCAATGTCCACAAACGCACCGAAGTTCGCCACGTTAGAGACAACGCCTTCGAGTACCATGCCAACCTCAAGATCAGAAACTTTCGTTACCCCTTCAGCAAAGCTGGCCGTTTTGAATTCAGGTCTTGGATCGCGCCCAGGTTTATCCAACTCTTTGATGATGTCAGTCACCGTTGGTACACCGAAGCTATCATTGGTGTAATCAACCGCTCGAAGATTGCCAAGAAACTCACTGTTGCCAATCAGCGCTTTGACCGCAGTATTGTTCTTATCTGAAATCGCTTTAACAACTGGGTAGGCTTCAGGGTGAACGGCAGAGGCGTCGAGTGGATTCTTACCATCCATAATTCTCAGGAAACCAGCACACTGTTCAAACGCTTTTGGTCCAAGGCGAGCGACTTTTTTCAGTGTC
>NZ_MCWZ01000003.1:20432-77918 GCF_002877365.1 Vibrio sp. 10N.261.55.A7 | reverse complement strand
TTTTCAGTGTCGTACGCGCCTCAAAACGACCATTGGTGTCACGGTACTCAACGATGTTTTGCGCCATGGTGGTGCTTAGCCCAGCGACGCGAGTCAGCAGTGCGGCCGAGGCTGTGTTCACATCAACGCCAACGGCATTAACACAATCTTCGACGACGGCATCAAGGCGTTTCGCCAACATCGATTGGCCGACATCATGCTGATATTGGCCCACACCAATGGATTTCGGATCAATCTTCACCAGCTCTGCCAGAGGATCTTGCAAGCGACGTGCAATCGAGACGGCACCACGAAGTGATACGTCCATATTCGGGAACTCTTTCGCCGCTAATTCTGAGGCCGAATAGACGGATGCCCCTGCTTCACTAACGGTGATTTTCTGAACTTTTAAGCCACCACGCTTAATCACATCCGCAACAAAGGTGTCGGTCTCTCTTGAGGCCGTACCGTTACCGATCGCAATCAGGTCAACATTGTACTTCTTCACCAACTGCTCAACAGTGTGCGCAGACTTGTCGTACTGTTTTTGAGGTGGGTGAGGGTAGATGGTGTCTGTTGCTAGTACTTTACCTGTTGCATCAACGATGGCAATTTTAGAGCCGGTACGTAAGCCTGGATCAAGCCCTAGTGTTGCTTTTGGCCCTGCAGGCGCTGCCATCAATAAATCTTTCAGGTTGGTGGCAAAGACCTCAATCGCTTCCACTTCCGAGCGCTCTTTCAACGCGCCCATCAATTCCGTTTCCATGTGCATCGACACTTTAATGCGCCATGCCCAGCTCACGACTTGTTTACGCCAAGCATCGGCAGGTGCACTGCTCAGGTTGATGCCGTAATGGTCGGTAATAATCGTTTCGCAGTACGACTGACGTACGCTCTCTTCTTGAGCCGGGTCGGCGTTCATTGCGAGGCTCAAAAAGCCTTCATTTCGACCACGCAGCATCGCTAAGGCACGATGGGACGGCACCTTGCTCAGCTGCTCGTTATGCTCAAAGTAATCTTTAAACTTCTCGCCTTGCTGCTCTTTTCCAGCCACGACGCGTGACACAAGCTCCGCATTGCGTGTTAGATACTGGCGGATTTTCTCCAGTAGGTTGGCGTCTTCGGCAATGCGCTCCATGACAATCGCGCGAGCGCCATCAAGGGCAGCCTTCGTGTCTTGGATGCCTTTCTCAGCGTTTATATACTGACTGGCTTCTGATTCTGGTTCTGTTTGAGGCGTTGACCACAAGGTGTCAGCCAGCGGTTCAAGCCCCGCTTCAATGGCGATTTGGCCCTTAGTGCGACGCTTTGGTTTGTAGGGAAGGTACAAATCTTCAAGACGAGTCTTGCTATCGGTTTGGTTGAGCTCTTTTTCCAGTTCCGCGGTTAGCTTGCCCTGATCTCGAATCGATTTCAGGATGGTTTCACGCCTATCACCGAGCTCGCGTAGGTAGGATAAGCGGCTATCGAGATTACGTAATTGCGTGTCATCCAGCCCACCTGTGACCTCTTTACGGTAACGCGCGATGAAGGGAACGGTATTTCCATCATCAATTAAAGTGACAGCAGCATTCACTTGCTCCGTACGAACATTCAGTTCGCGGGCAATGGTTTGGCAGATAGCTTGGCTCATCTGAAAATTCTCTTTTGTTCTATTATTGACTATGGCTCGATAACGGTTTGATGCGAGGCCATTAGCGCCTTTGATGTTTCTTAATATTGGGGTAAGCAATAGATTTTCCAATATTTTTGTAAGTTAGCTGTCAAAAATCCAAACCGAAACGAGATTTTTGGTCGATTTTGGTTAAAGTTATGTCAATAGATAAAGTAACTCGAACTAATCCGCCCTTGGCTACTCGAATGATTTGGGTGTCCTCTTAGAATTACGGAAATCAATAATGAAAAAAATGCCTTTGGTTATTGCCATGCTCAGTACCTCTCTATTCTCCTATTCCTCTTTGGCGGTAGATATCCCTTTTACCACTCAAAGTCCTGCGTATGAATTGGATAACAAAGTGGTGTTGGGGCGCACGGAAAATGTATATCTGACAGGTTCAGAGGCGCTTGAGGGGGTTCCATTCATTGGTAAGATCGATACTGGAGCGGATACAACATCCATGCACGCTGAGAATATTCATGTCTCAAGCGTGCATCCAGACTACAAAGATTTGAAAGACGAAGAGCTGATGATGGCTCTCGTTGAAGAGGTGGAGAAAGACAAAGAACTCGACTACTTCGATTGGGATGGTGAGATTTTTGCGCCGTTCAAAGCGACGGTTTCTTTTACGGTTCAGCACCCGTACAACGGCAAAGACATTGTGATTAAGGAACCTCTAGAGCGAGTCAGCATGATTCGCAGCCGCACGAGTAGCACGCCTTTGCTGCGTCCAACGGTGAACATTCCAATGAGTATTGCGGGCCGTGAAGTGCAAACCGACGTGAACCTGACAGACAGAAGCAACTTTTCTGCGCCGGTATTGATTGGTAAAACCTTCCTAGAAGATAACGCTTGGGTCTTTGCAGGCTATGACTATCTGCAAGAGCAGCCTAAAGCCAAAGTGGTGGGCAAGAAGGAACAAGTGTCGATCGCTTATGTTCCAATGAACGTCAGCTTCTCGCTCAAAAATGGCTACAGCATCTTGCACGCGAAGAACATTGATGTTGACCAGAAAAACGATGAAGTGAAATTCGATATGGTTGGCAGTGATGGCAAGCAGCAAGAGATGACGTTGCCTCTTGTGCGCATGCTTAAGGTCAGTGGTCATGAGCGTCCACTGGTTTATGTGCCCGTTCAACTGGACAGTAAAACCACACAATACTGGTTGGTGTATCTCAAGGATCGCTCGGGCAGTAGCTCTCAGCTTCGAGTCGGCACCGATACGATCAGCGAATCGTTTATGATTGATACAAGTGCTGAAGACCTATTAGGCAAGGGTGCAAAAAGCTTCATCGAGGTGGCTAAGTCGAAAAAGCCACTGGTTATTTCACCTCAAGAAACCATTTTGCTCGACGGCTTTAAACTCGATGCTGAGCCTTCGTTTTCGGTGAAGACGCCGTTATTGAAAGTGGCCAGTTTTGAAGTCACTGAAGGGGCAGAGGATTATGTTGAGTTCTTTTTGAGAAACTCGAAAGGCGAACAGCAAAAACTGAAAAAGAAGATTGAGAAAAACTTGAGAGTCGGGGAATCCACTCGACCGGTGGTTAAGGCGAAGTTCTCTATTGCCGGTGAAATTCGTGAGCAAGAGTTCGCGATTGAAACACTCGATAGTGATGAGAAGCGCCCGTATTTCATCCTAGGGCAAAAAATGTCGAAGGGTGGGGTGTTTGTCAATACTCGCGCTGACCATTTGCTGCAAGCTGAGCCTCTGTTTAAAGCGGGTCATATTGAGATGGTGCAAGTTGGAGGCATGACGTTCCCTGCGAAACTGGATACCGGCGCTGATGTGAGCTCGATGAACGCGGTCAACTTAAAGCGCTTTAAGCAAGATGGCCAAGACATGGTGACGTTTACCTATCAAAACAGCCAAGGTGATGAGAAAGAATTTACGAAGCCTGTGATTGATGTGATGCGCATTAAAGCCAAAAAAGGTGAAAAAGCGAATATTCGCCCAGTGGTTAAAATGAGAGTGACATTGGGTGACCTAGAAAAAGAGGTCAAAGTGAACCTGCAAGATCGCAGTCGATTTGAGTACAGCATGATTCTGGGCAAGAACTTCTTGAAACACGGTGCGGTCGTGAGCAGTGATGATAACTACCTCTTAAGTGACGAGGCTGATGACAAAAAGTAACCCTTAACGTTTACTAAAATCCCTGCTTGGTTTCTCACTAAGCAGGGATTTTTTATACCTAATTTTCTTCGCACACTTTGCAAGGTTATTATTTGCAAGGTCATTGATAACGAATTGAGTTAATGAACCACTCTTTCTCACCTTCCGGTGTTTTTACAACAAACTCGTCATCGACTTCTTTTTTCAATAGGGCGCGAGCCATTGGTGAGTCAATGGAGATGTAGCCCTTAGCGTCGCCATAAATTTCCTCTGGGCCGACGATTCTGAAATTTTTCACTTCACCCTGTTCATTCTCAATCTCAACCCAAGCGCCGAAGAAGACTTTGCCTTCTTGTTGGGGGGAGTAATCAACGATGGTGACGTCTGGCAAAAATTTACGGAGGAAGCGTACTCGCCTATCTATTTGACGCAAAATCCTTTTGTTGAAGGTGTAATCCGCGTTTTCAGAGCGATCGCCCAGGCTCGCTGCCCAGGTAACAATCTTGGTGATTTCAGGGCGCTTGGTATGCCAGAGATGATCGTGCTCTTCTTTGAGTTTACTGTAGCCTTCACGCGTGATGAGTTTTGTTTTCAATCTCTTCCCTTTTTTGACACTCAGGTTTATTCCGGCCTTCTAGACTCTGTCATCGAATCCGAATTCATTCTCTTTCGTCATGCTGTGTTTACTATACTGGCGTTTTCGATAGGTTCCAATAAGCACAACTTTGCCACGCAAATTTGAATCTCTATCCCGACTAGATCTATCTTATAAACACTCTGTCTCAACCTAGCGATGAACCTTTTTTATGCCCTCTAGCCTCATGAAAACTTTCCATTAGTTAAGGTGACCCATGTTATTTAATCAATATTTCTCTGCCTTTAAAGTACAACTCTCTCCTTTACTCTTATGCATGCATTTGGAATGCAGTCGGTGTTTATCAAATCGTTCATGGTGTTTAGCCTATTGGGCCCGTCGCGTCAGTCGCTGCTATTGTTGTGATGCTGTTTTTTTCAGGGCTGCTCTATTTTCTACTTAAAAAAGGCTTTGAGAAAACCTACCTACTGCTCTCTGTATTGCCGGCATTGTTGGCTGTGATGACCATCTACGGTGCCTTTACCAATGCCCCATCATTATGGCCTGCTGAGTATTGGCGATACGCTGGAGCAGCAGTAAACAGTGTTGGCGTTATTGGCTTTGCCATGCGGATCAAAATCAGATCAATGTAACCGAAACTGGGTAACGGGTAAGAAGACACCTAGGAAAGTTGCGTCATTTTGCTTGTTTGGTTTTCGGGAAAGTGACGCAGATATAGGCGCTATATTGATAATAATACTGAATAAAATGGCGTGCTTTCATATAATAGAAGTGAATCGATTGAAACTGCGGCGTTCAATTGCTCAAAAAGTAATAAACGTTAACAATTCTTTGCGCCACATTACGTTCAACAGTGTTACATTTCACATTGCGACTCTGTTATGAACGCAAGCTTATTAATAGGTGGAATCATTACATGCAAGAAAACTTTAAAATTTTAGTGGTCGATGACGATGCACGTTTACGCGCATTGCTAGAACGATATTTGTCGGAGCAGGGATTCCAAGTACGCAGTGTTGCCAATAGTGAGCAGATGGACCGCCTATTAACACGCGAAAATTTTCACCTTATGGTGCTTGATTTGATGCTACCTGGAGAGGATGGTCTCTCTATTTGTCGTCGATTGAGAAACTCAAACAATCTGTTGCCAATCTTAATGTTGACGGCAAAAGGTGATGAGATTGACCGTATCGTCGGTTTGGAAGTGGGTGCCGATGATTACCTGCCTAAACCGTTCAACCCTCGTGAATTGCTTGCTCGTATTAAAGCTGTTCTTCGTCGTCAAACGATTGAAGCACCTGGAGCGCCAAGCTCGGAAGAAGCCTTGGTTGAGTTTGGTGAGTTCCGCCTGAACCTTGGTACGCGCGAAATGTTCCGTGGCGAAGAGCCTATGCCACTGACCTCGGGTGAGTTCGCTGTGCTTAAAGCGCTTGTGACCAATGCTCGTGAGCCGATGTCTCGTGATAAACTGATGAACATGGCGCGTGGCCGTGAATATTCAGCCATGGAGCGTTCGATTGATGTCCAGATCTCCCGTTTGCGTCGTATGCTAGAGATTGACCCAAGCAAGCCGCGCTACATCCAAACGGTCTGGGGTTTGGGTTATGTCTTTGTCCCTGACGGTAAAGAAGTTTAATTCCTAAACGCCTTATTGTATGCCTAAGTGGTTAAGGCCTTTGACCACTTAGGTGCATTGCTAAGGAATAGCAAAGGTTCCTATTATGCGCATTCGCAGTTCATTCACTCAAACCATCCTTCTGTTTCTTACCTTATTGATCGCTAGCCAAGTGTATTCTTACTATGCAGTGTTCAACTACGCCTTGATGCCAAGCTTGCAGCAGTTCAATAAAATTATCGGCTATGAAATCCGCTTGATGCTGGATGAGTCGAACAGCGAGCTTGCCGCGCTCGAAATGGATGCTCCATTGCGTCGCCGCGTGTTAGAGCAATTGGGTGTGACGATTCATGCCAACGATAGCCCGATAGCGGAAGAGTTCGATAAGGCGATGAGCATCGATCTTATGAGTGAGGACATGACGCACGAGTTGGATACACCCACTGAGGTGAGAATGATCCTCGCCAGCGACAGCTATGTCTTGTGGATGCAGATCGACTCACTGCCGAATTCTCTGATTCGAATCCCTCTATCGGAGCTGCAAGAGAACGATTTTACGCCACTTTTTTACAATAGCTTAATCGTGGCCTTGCTCGTGATAGCAGGAGGCTGGTTGTTCATTCGATTGCAAAATCGGCCTTTGATAAAGCTGGAAAAAGCAGCCAAAGGGGTGGGCCGTGGTGAGATTCCCCCACCTTTGTCTGAGAAAGGCCCATCTGAGATTCGTTCGGTAACAAGAGCCTTTAATCAGATGTCGAAAGGTATTCAAGCCTTGGAAGAAGACCGAGCCTTGTTAATGGCGGGCATTAGCCATGATCTTCGTACGCCGTTAACGCGCATTCGCTTAGCAACCGAGATGATGTCGGCTGATGACAGTTACCTCGCGGAAGGCATCATCAGTGATACGGAAGAGTGTAATGAGATCATCAGTCAGTTCATGGACTATTTAAAACCTGTTGATAGAGAGACCTTTAGCGCTGTATTTTTGAATGAAATCTCGAATGAGATAGCGTTAGCAGAGAGCCATGCTGACGTTGAGATAGAAACGGTATTTTCCACTAATGAGCACCCAGCGATAGGTAATGCGATTGCAATTAAGCGTGCGGTGACCAATTTGGTGATCAATGCGGTTCGATACGGCAATGGCTGGGTGAGAATTAGCACGGGTGTGACGGCGGATAAAAAACTCGTTTGGGTCAGTATTGAAGACAACGGCCCTGGCATTGAGGCCGATCAGGTGAGTAAGTTATTTGAACCTTTCACTCGAGGTGATACGGCGAGAGGCAGTGAGGGTACGGGGCTAGGTTTAGCGATCGTGAAGCGAATCATCAGCCAGCATCAGGGATCTGTATCGGTAAACAATCGCAGTGAAGGTGGTTTGAAGGCGCAGCTGAGCTTCCCAACCAAATAGCCGATTGAATTTAGAAAGAATGACGTAGAGTAAATGAGGCTGGCATTGCGCCAGCCTTGTTTTTTTCTCTGAATGTTTACGGCTATGCTTTCGCGTAGAAGTCGCGTTCACCCAGCCAACGCTCGATGATGGCAGAAGCGTTGCTAGGGTATTGGTCGTGAATGTGTCGTGACATTCGCTGAACCTCTGGGATGAGGCGTTGATCTCGCATTAAGTCGGCAATCTTGAAATCAGCCACACCCGTTTGCTTAGTACCAAGCAGTTCGCCCGGCCCGCGTATCTCTAAATCTCGTTGGGCAATCACAAAGCCGTCGTTACTTTCTCGTAAGACACCGAGTCGCTTTTGTGCCGTTTTAGATAGTGGAGCATGGTACAGAAGGACGCAGTGACTGGCGATTTTCCCTCGGCCCACGCGTCCTCTTAATTGATGAAGCTGTGCAAGGCCAAGACGTTCTGAGTTCTCGATGATCATTAAGCTTGAATTGGGGACATCAACGCCGACTTCAATCACCGTTGTTGCAACAAGCAAATGAAGCTTGTTGTCTTTAAAATCTTGCATCACTGCTTGTTTTTCCGCGGCTTTCATTCGTCCGTGTACGAGACCGATTTTTAAATCGGGCAACTTTAATTGCAGCTCTTCAGCCGTATCAGCCGCTGCTTGCGCTTCGAGGACTTCGGATTCATCAATCAGAGTACAAACCCAATACGCTTGTTTGCCTTCGTTTAGACAGGCATTGCGGACACGCTCGACAATATCATTTCGTTTGGTGTCAGGGATGGCGACGGTTTGAATTGGGGTTCGACCGGGTGGAAGCTCATCGATGATAGAGGTTTCCAAATCGGCATACGCGGTCATCGCAAGCGTTCGCGGAATGGGTGTGGCTGTCATCACCAATTGATGCGGATAGTAGCCTTGTTTCGCGCCTTTTTCTCGCAACTCCAGTCGCTGGTGGACACCGAAACGGTGCTGCTCATCTATGATCACTAACGCAAGGTTATGGAACTCAACATGTTGCTGAAACAGAGCATGTGTGCCGACCACCATTTGGGCTTCTCCCGAAGCGATACTATCCAACTGAGCTTGCTTGGCTTTGCCGGTCAATTTACCCGCGAGCCACCCTACTTTAATCCCCATGGTTTCAAACCAGTTGGAAAAGTTGATGGCGTGCTGCTCAGCGAGGAGTTCGGTTGGGGCCATTAATGCCACTTGGTAGCCGTGTTCTATTGCGCGTACCGCGGCGAGAGCAGCCACAAGGGTTTTGCCTGAACCGACGTCACCTTGCACTAAACGCATCATAGGATGAGCGAGTGTAAGGTCATTTTCTATTTCTCTAACGACCCTTGATTGAGCGTTGGTGGGGATGAATGGCAACTGATCTAGAAGCTGCTGTTTTAGCTTCTCTACTGATGGGAGTGGTGTTGCCTTATCTTGTTGCCCTTTACTGCGCACAGCAAGCATGGAAAGATTCTGCGCCAGAAGTTCTTCGATGATGAGTCGAAGCTGAGCGGGGTGTTTACCATCGTCAAATAACTCGAGGTTGATGTTGGGAGGAGGCCGATGAATGGTATGCAGTGCCTGCCCTAACGTTAACTGGTGGTCGTATAGCCCTGCAGGCAATAATTCTTGTACTGCGGCTTTATCAAGAAGCTCGAGAGCCTGATCGGTAATATTGCGCAGTGTGAGTTGGCGTAATCCATCCGTTGTTGGATAAACAGGGGTGAGGGTTTGCTCGACATCCGGTGCTTGCTCAGGGGAGGAAAATTTGAGATCAGGGTGAATGATTTCTAACCCCATGCCCCCACGTTTTATCTCTCCGTACGCATGAACCCATTTTCCTTCAGAAAAATTGTTTTTTATTCCTGCCGTGAAATTGAAAAAGCGTAATGTAATGGTGCCATTTCCATCACTGATTTTTACCGCCAGCATCTTCCGTTTACCAAAAATGGTATCAACGCTCATGACCTTGCCCTGAACAGCGGCCCACAAACCAGCATGCAGTTTAGCAATGGGGTAAACACGAGTGCGATCTTCGTAGCGGTATGGCAGGTGGAACAACAGGTCTTGTACCGAGTGCAAGCCAACTTTAGCGAGTTTTTCTGCAACCTTAGCGCCCACTCCTGAGAGTGAGGTAAGAGAAATCGCGGAAAGAAGTTGGGACATAAGCACACTCACACATCAGTATCTGTTTGATATGGCTAGTTAAACATTGGGCTGTGTTTTTGTACAGGAAAAAATAGAGGCCAAACATCCAGTTAGATGAGAGTTCACGGGCGTTATCGAGCGACAATGAAAAATAGTTGTTTAATTCAGATGAGTAATAGCATGAACGCGATTACTCATCGTTAGAATACGCATTACTTGCTTTGCATCTCTTTCCACCATGACTCGTCAGCGACGATCTGACCTTCATCATCCAGTGGTGGGTAAGGCAGTTTTTTGCGTTTTGCTACTTTTGCCAGCACAGGGTGGCCACGTTCAAACAAGGTTTTGTGAATCGACTCTTTAGGAATTGAGCTTTCTTCACGTTGGTACATTCCAGCCTCTTGGCGTTGACGCTGCGCTTCATAAAGAACGACAGCACTTGCCACTGACACATTGAGTGATTGCACCATCCCCATCATTGGGATGATGATGTCTTGATCGGCCAACTCTAGTGCTTTTTTTGAAGCTCCGGCTTTTTCATTGCCAAGAATGATGGCCGTTGGCTTGGTGTAATCTATCTCGCGAAAATCGACAGCGGTGTCTGAAAGGTTGGTGACTAAGACTTGCATGCCTTGAGCTTTAAAGTCGCTAACAACCTTGGTGATGTCACCGTGAGTATCCACTTCGACCCAGTTTCTCGCCCCTGCGGATGTGTGGCTGAGTGTGCGCATTTGAGCACTGGGCCAGATAGCATGGATTTTATGAATTCCGGTCGCGTCAGCCGTTCGAATGATGGCGGAGACGTTGTTGGGCTTATGCACTTCTTCCAAGCAAAGGGTCAGGTCGGTTTGACGGGCTTTCAGCACTTCTTGAATACGTTGGTATCGTTCTAAGTTCATGATCTTATTTTTCTTTCGGATTTAGATGGCCGGTAGGAATAGCTTGATATAAATAAAAATGCGCCCAATCATGAGCGCATTAAAGTACAGAGAAGCTAGTTACGTTTACGTCGTACTCTCAGAGCATGAGGCATGACGCGAATCTTCTTCATAATTCCAGCTAGGTGCACACGGTCTTTCGTGGTGAGCAAAATGGTGATGGTATACAAGCGGCCATCACGCTCTTTGGTCGAGATTCCGTGAATATTAGAGCCTGTCTTTGAAATAACGTTGGTGAGCTCAGCGAGCGCACCTTGGCTATTTTGCATATCAACAGTCAGTTCACTGATGAACTCTTGCTCATAATCATCAGACCATTCTACGCCCATGTACTTGTCTGGCTCTTTTTGGTAGCCACGTACGTTTGGACAGGTCTCACGGTGAACAACCAAGCCACGACCTGGAGAAACGTGAGCGATGATGTGATCATCAGGAATCGGGTGACAACAGTTGGCGAACGTCAGCAGTATTCCTTCCGCACCGCGGATTGGAAGTTTCTTCTTCGGTTTACCATCTTTGTTCTCAACTTCCGTAAGCTCATCACTGTCTCCTAATAGGCGACGCGCGATGACAATACTCATGAGCTCACCCAAACCAATTGCGGCGAGTAGATCCTCGACATCCTTGATTTTAAGGTCACTCAGTACCTGGTCGATATTCTCTTGAGACAGGTCAGAAATCGATTTGTCGCCCAATGCGTGGTTGAGTAAGCGGCGACCAAGCGTCACAGACTCTTCTTTTCGCATGGTTTTCAGAACCTGACGAATCTTAGTTCGAGCTCGAGAAGTCACAACATAGTTGAGCCAGGCGGCATTTGGACGCGCACCAGGTGCACTGATGATCTCAATGGTTTGGCCATTTTTCAGCGCTTTACTCAGTGGGTAAGGGTTACGGTCAACCCTTGCACCAACACACATGTTGCCGACATCAGTATGCACTTCGTAAGCGAAATCGACCGCCGTTGCGCCAACAGGTAGTTCAACAATGCGGCCTTTTGGCGTGAAGACGTAAATCTCGTCTGGGAAGAGGTCTGATTTTACGTTTTCAATGAACTCAAAGGAATTACCCGCACTTTGTTGAAGTTCGAGTAAGCTCTGCATCCAACGCTGAGCTTTTACTTGTGCGGTGGTGCCTGTGCGATCGCCATCGGCTTTATAGGACCAGTGTGCAGCAACACCCTTGTCGGCCATTTGATCCATGTCTTCCGTACGAATTTGTATTTCAACAGGGACACCATGAGGGCCAATCATCGAGGTGTGCAAAGATTGGTAGCCATTCGCTTTAGGTACGGCAATGTAATCTTTCATGCGACCCGGGCGAGGCTTATACAGGCTGTGAACTTGGCCAAGCACGCGATAACAGGTGTCTACATCTTCAATGACCACTCGAAAAGCGTAGATGTCCATAATGGTATGGAATCTTTGCTCTTTGGTTTTCATTTTGTTGTAAATTGAGAAAAGGTTTTTCTCGCGGCCGAAGACCCGAGCGTTGAGTCCGACTTCTTCAAGGCGGCCTTCAATTTCGCTATGGATACGTTGGATCATCTCTTTACGGTTACCACGCGCGGCCTTCACGACTTCGCTTAATACGCGATAGCGGTTTGGGTATAGCGCTTCAAAGCCAAGCTCTTCGAGTTCAGTCTTGATGTTGTGGATACCGAGGCGATGCGCCAAAGGAGAGTATATTTCGAGAGTTTCACGGGCGATGCGGCGTTTCTTGTCTGGGCGGAGAGCTCCTAACGTGCGCATGTTGTGAGTACGGTCTGCAAGCTTGATCAAAATAACGCGGATGTCTTGCACCATGGCAAGCACCATCTTACGAAAGTTTTCGGCTTGAGCTTCTTTGCGATCTCGAAATTTAAGCTTATCCAGCTTAGACACACCATCGACAAGTTCAGCCACTGTTGTACCAAACTGCTCTTCTAGATGTTCTTTGGTGACATCACAATCTTCAATGACGTCGTGAAGGAGAGCGGCTTGTAGTGTTTCGATATCAAGGTGCATTTCAGCCAAGATACGAGATACAGCAACAGGGTGGATGATGTATGGTTCACCGCTTGAGCGGGTTTGCCCTTCATGGGCGTCTCTTGCTACCACATAAGATTGACGCAGAGCCTCAATTTGAGGCTCTGTTAGGTATTCTTGGGCAACGTCTTTGAGGCTATCAAATAGATACAAATTATAGGCCCGGCAGGTTGTTTAATTGTATAAGCAACTTACTTTGCAAAGATCTTCCTTGCGAACTAATCCCTTGAGAATTGGTTAGCGAGTGTGAGCGATGCTACTTACTGCTGCTAGTTCTGCTGCTTCTTGCTCTTGCTGTTCTTGGCGCTCACGGGCGTCTAGAACGTCTTTAGTGATAAGACCTTCTTCGATTTCGCGTAGAGCGATAACCGTTGGCTTATCATTCTCTTCTGGCACTAGTGAATCTTTACCACCAGTCTGCATTTGACGAGCGCGGCGTGCCGAAATAAGAACTAGGTCGAAACGATTGCCTACTTTTTCAACAGCATCTTGAACAGTTACGCGTGCCATGAGGACTCCAAATTAGTTAACTAAAAATTTTAAATGACGAGAAAGTATACAAGCTTAGCGAGCGACTTTCTAGCGAATAAATAGATTTGATCCTAAAGGATCTTGTGTCGTGATGATAACGAGAGAGCGGTTAACGCACCTTGTTCCATCACTTTCGTTGGCTATTCAGCCAAAAGCGCGTTAAGCATGCCTTTATATTTCGCCGCTTGCTTATCTTGCTTCAATCTTTCTGCGCGAATAATGGCTTTAAAATCCATTAGCGCCGCGTCGAAATCATCATTAATGATCACGTAATCGTATTCATCATAATGAGAGATTTCTGCTTTGGCTTCAGCCATGCGTTTCGCAATGACGGCATCGCTATCTTGCCCACGTGCATTTAGGCGTCGTTCAAGCTCACCATTAGAGGGTGGCAATATGAATACGCTGCGTGCCAATGGCATTTGTTGGCGAATCTGGCGAGCACCTTGCCAATCGATATCTAGAAAAACATCGATGCCTTTTTCAAGGTTCTCTTCAATCCAAACTCGTGACGTACCGTAGTAGTTACCAAATACCTCGGCATATTCTAAGAACTCAGTTTTACTAATGAGATCTTCAAAATGCTCTTTCTGCACAAAGTGGTAGTGCACGCCATCTTGTTCACCTGGGCGCATGCCTCGGGTGGTATGAGAAACAGACACTTTCATTGCGTATGTTGGATTGGTTTCCAGCATCGCTGAGATCAAGCTAGATTTTCCTGCTCCGCTCGGTGCAGAAACGATATATAGAGTACCTTTGCCCATCTGTACTGTTCCACGTTGGTTGGATGAAAGCCGAAAGTGATTCGTCTTCAATTAAAGATAGCACTGCCCCAATTGATCGTCACTTTGAGAGAACCTTTTCAGATTATTCCCTGTAAGTGATGATTTTTTAGGCCAGAAAAATGGAGGCGAAGAATAGCATGATTTGCTTGATTTCGACAAGTGAATGAAAAGTTACCGGCGCAGAGAAATTGAGTCAGCGTAGTGTGGCTGACATGACGGAAACTTGATGGATGAATTTTCGATGATTGAATCAATACCTGGCAAACGTTTGCTTATTTATCAACAGCTTGATTTTATGGTGTAATTTTTGTTCAAAATAATGTCGAAAATCATTGAATTATTCAGAGGAGTAATTAGAATTCGCGCCAAAGTTTTATCGCACTGTATATGTTTAGTGATTTGGTCTAAACGTTTCTACTACTGAGCCTATCTCAGTTGCTATAGTCCATCCCGTATCGCTTTTCCCTGACTAAGGGAGCGCCATATTCAGCGTGATAATTCCACCGAATTTTAATTTACTGAATAAGGTTTCACTGTGAGTCTCGATACGACTATCAAGAGCAAGGCATCGCCATCATTTCTTGAATCAACCTTCAAAATCACCGAAAGAAAATCCACCATTGGCACAGAGCTATACGCCGGTTTTATTACCTTCTTAGCGATGAGCTATATCTTAGCGGTCAACCCTGCGATTCTAGGTGACATTCCGGGAATGGACCGAGGCTCTATCTTTACCGCGACCGCACTGGCTGCCGCGATTGCAACGCTGATTATGGGTGTTTTTGGAAACTACCCAGTGATGCTAGCGCCAGGCATGAGCATGAATGGCTTCTTTAAAGGGATGTTGTTCAGTGGCTCGGTGGCGCTGGTTTGGCATGAAGCCTTGTTTGGTATTTTCTTGTCGGGTGTCCTTTACTTGATTCTTTCGTTGACCAACATGCGTAAAACCATGATTGAGTCGATACCTGAAGATTTGAAGCTGGCCATCACGGTTTCGCTTGGCCTATTCATCGCTTTCCTTGGCTTAAAGAATGCGGGCATTATTGTCTCAAACCCATTTGTTCTTGTTGGCATGGGCGACATTACTAGCCCTCAGGTCATCATTGCGTATATCAGTATTTTTATCGCATTAGGCTGTATGGTTCGTGATATCAAACTCGCCACGTTTATTTCGTTCATCTCTGCGATTGTCCTGACAGTGTTAGCTGATGTGTTCTTAGGCACTTCTCACGCGCCAATTCCAGACCAGTTCGTTGCCATGCCACCAAGTATGGAAGGCAGCTTTGGTGCGATCTTTAACTTCTCGGGCTTCACGGCTGAGAAGATGTTCGATCTACTGTTCATCGTCATTATTTTCCTGATTGTCGATTTCTTTGATGGCCTCAGCACCATTGTGGGTGTTGGTCGCGATGCGGGCATCATTGATAAAGATGGTAAGGTGCCAAACGCACGCTCTGCTCTGGTTGCCGATGCTGGTGGTACGGTGATTGGTTCTGTATTAGGTACCACTTCAATTACGGCGTTTTCTGAGTCAGGTATTGCTTCCTCTCAAGGAGCTAAGACAGGGTTGGCTGCGGTAATGGTGGCAGGACTGTTTCTAGTCTCATTATTCCTATACCCACTGTTCTCTATTTTCTCTGCTGCTATGGTAGCGCCTGCGATGGTGGTGGTTGGTATCTACATGATCGGCCGTTTAGGTCAAATCAACTGGGATAAGAAAGAGTCACGCATTGCGGCTTTCTTTACCATTATGTTCACGGTACTGAGCTTCTCTCCGGCAAACGGCATGGCGATGGGCTTTATTAGCTACGCATTTACTATGGTGGTTGCAGGTAAGGGTAAAGAAGTACATCCGGTCATTTATGGATTGTGTGTTCTGTTTATGACGTATTTGGTTCTGCTTTAATCCTATCTTGCCATAAAGTCGAAAATGAAAAGCCAGAGCGTTATGCTCTGGCTTTTTTGATCTGATATTGAAAGGCTTTAGTTATTCAATGTTCTGGATCTGCTCACGCATTTGCTCGATAAGCACTTTAAGCTCCACACCTGATGCAGTGATGTCGGTGCTGATTGACTTAGAAGCCAGTGTGTTCGATTCACGGTTAAACTCTTGCATCATAAAGTCGAGTTTACGGCCGCAAGCGCCACCTTTCTTCATGACGGCATTCGCTTCTTTCACGTGAGAGTCTAGACGGTCTAGCTCTTCTGCGACGTCTGATTTCTGAGCAAGCAAGATAAGTTCTTGTTCAACGCGTGAGCCATCGAGTTCGATGTTGGCTTCTTCAAATTTCTTCAATAGACGCTCACGTTGCCATTCTAGTATCTCAGGCATACGGGCGCGAACCTTAACCACTTCATCAGTAATGGCAGACAAGCGTTGGTCAATCAGTGCTTTCATGTTTGCACCTTCGCTTGCACGAGCTTCGATGAACTCTTTGATTGCTTCATCAAAACCCGCCAGCAAATCTTTATTGATGCTGTTCATGTCTTGCTCGGGCGTTTCCATCACACCTGGCCAGTTCATGACCTGGAACGGGTTCAAGCGGCTTTCTTCACCGGTCAGTGACATCACTTGATTCGCCGCATTGATGACCTGTTTCGCGAGATCTTCATTGATGGCAAGATCGCCTTTCGCCGCTGGGTTGGCTTCAAAGCGCAGGTTACATTCTACTTTGCCGCGCGCTAAACGTTTACGAAAGCGCTCACGAAGTACAGGCTCTAGGCCACGAAACTGCTCAGGCATGCGGAAATACGTTTCTAGGTAGCGTTGATTTACGCTGCGAATTTCCCAAACGGCTGTGCCCCAATCGCCTTTCACTTCTTTGCGTGCATAGGCTGTCATACTATAAATCATCGAATTTTCCTGTCTCAATATCTGCTGAAAATTTGCTGCGTAATAGTAGCACAAAAGGAAAGGCACGCTATCTGCTACTCGCCTCGAAGCGACATTTCCTATATAATCTTGCCCCAATTCAATCCGTCTCATCCATAAAAGGTAGATGCCCTATGCGTCCAAATGATCGCGCTGCAGACCAAGTTCGTCCTATTAAAATTACTCGTAACTACACCGCTTACGCAGAAGGTTCTGTTTTGGTTGAGTTTGGTAATACGAAAGTTCTTTGTAACGCAACGATCGAAGAGAATGTACCTCGCTGGTTGAAAGGGCAAGGTAAAGGTTGGGTAACGGCTGAATATGGCATGCTACCGCGTGCGACTCACACGCGTACTCGTCGTGAAGCGGCCAGTGGCAAGCAAGGCGGTCGTACGATGGAAATCCAGCGTCTGATTGCTCGTAGTCTACGTGCGGTTGTTGATTTGAAAGCGATGGGTGAAATCATGATCACGGTTGATTGTGATGTGATTCAAGCCGATGGTGGCACTCGTACTGCGTCTATCTCTGGTGCAAGCGTGGCTATGGCTGATGCGTTTCAATCGTTAATTGATAGCGGTAAGCTGAAAAAGAACCCGATGAAAGGGCATGTTTCCGCGGTTTCTGTGGGTATTCTTGGTAAAGACATTTTATGTGACCTTGAATATGTCGAAGATTCAAAAGCCGATACCGATATGAACGTAGTGATGACGGAAGAAGGCAAGATGATTGAAGTTCAAGGCACTGCTGAAGGCGAACCGTTCAGTCATGAAGAGTTAATGGCTCTGCTGGAGTCTGCGAGCAAAGGCATTAGCGAGATTGTCGCCGCGCAGAAAGCTGCGTTAGCGAAATAGTTTATTAAGTAGCTTCTATTATACAGAGGCTATTTTTTTGCCTTCTTTTCATTGGGCTAGCGATAGCGCCAGTTTGAAACAAAGAAGGCAGTAAGGCATACATTGTAAAACAGTAATTTGAAAAATGAGAGAGAGACATGAAAGCATATCAACGTGAATTTATTGAGTTTGCCCTAGAGAAAGAAGTTTTAAAATTTGGTGAATTTACTTTAAAGTCAGGCCGAAAAAGCCCTTACTTCTTTAATGCTGGATTGTTCAACACAGGTCGTGACTTAGCGCGCCTTGGTCGTTTTTACGCAGCCGCACTGGCTGATTCAGGCATTGACTATGACGTTCTGTTTGGCCCTGCATACAAAGGGATTCCAATTGCGACGACAACGGCTGTTGCTCTAGCGGATCACCACGACACAGATGTACCTTACTGCTTTAACCGTAAAGAAGCGAAAAACCACGGTGAAGGTGGCAACCTAGTGGGTAGTGCGCTTGAAGGGCGTATCATGTTGGTTGATGATGTGATCACAGCGGGAACTGCAATTCGTGAGTCAATGGAAATCATTCAAGCGAACGGCGCTGATTTAGCGGGTGTTCTGGTTGCGATTGATCGCCAAGAAAAAGGTAAAGGTGAGTTGTCTGCGATTCAAGAAGTAGAGCGCGACTTCGGTTGTGCCATTATCTCAATCGTTAGCCTAACGGATTTGGTGACCTTCTTGGAAGAAAAAGGCACAGACGCTGCCAATTTAGAAGCGGTTAAAGCGTACCGCGCGCAGTACGGAATCTAAATTCTGCCTATCAGTGTATGCAGGATTTGAACTTACAGTACAAACGAAAAAGCTGAGATGATTCTCAGCTTTTTTATTGGATTCAATTTATTGAGAGGATTTCAAAGGAAGGCTATTTGTAGCGTATTCCACGCTCAACACTTTCATCTTCCATTGTTTTATAGCGTTTATGCAGCCACATCCATTGCTCAGGCGCACGCAAGATAATCTCTTCTACATACTTGTTCATGTAAGCCGCAGCAGCTTTCTCATCTTTTTGAGGGTAATCTTCTTCAATAGATTTATTAGCGAGTATGTCATATTGACCATTGGAGTTTCTAAACCCTGAACCTACGACGATCGCACATTTACTGGTATAAGCAAAAATACTGGTGCCTGTAGTGGTACACGCATCTTCAATAGCAAAGAAAGGAACAAAGGCGGATTTGTTACGCCCGTAGTCGTGATCAGGAAGGTAGAATAAACGTTCACCGTTACGAAGGACACGTATCATCTTTTTGACATTCTTACGGTCAATTGCTCCATTACCGTTTTGGGTTCTTCCACGATATTGAATGAAATTATAGGCAGCATTGTTATGTGGTCGGTAAGCGCCATATCCCGGAAGGCCAAGTACAGCAAACGAACGACAAGTGATCTCAAGGTTCAGTGCATGAACACAACAAAGTAATACACCTTGATTGTTTTGATCGTGCTGCCTTAGAACGTCGGTGTCTTTATCAACAAGTAGTTTTTTAAAACGCCAAGTTGGCCAAAACCATGCGATACCCGTTTCAATAAGTGCCAAACCGGTATTTTTAAAGTTTTCTCTGACGAGTGATTGAACGTCTTCCGAAGGTTTATCTGGAAAAGCGAGTTCCAAATTACGAGTAGCGACATGCACTCGTTTCTTACCAAAGCGCATTCCCAGTAGTCCTAGCTTCTGACCAAAGCTGAGCAATAATCGATAAGGTAAAATGTTAACAACCAGTGCTAATAGACCAAACCCAAGCCATATTCCCCAATATTTAGGGTGAAGCAGCGAGGGTGAAAAGGTTGGCTTGTCGTATGTTCTGTTCTTCATAATAGTGACTTAGTACAAGAGATTATTGGATTTGTGCGCTTAGCAGCGCCCAGTACTCTTCAAAGTTAGCGGTTGGCTGATATTTAAAGTCTGAACGCACAAAGCGATTGAGACTGCCTTCCACTTGGCCAAGTAATTGTGCCGCTAGGACAGACTCATCGACAGGGAAGGACTTGCCTTCACGCAATTTACGCTCGCGTAAGATCTGACGTAAAGATAATTCTATACGCTCAAATAGTTGGTTGATTCTATCGCGCAAGCGTTCGTTTTCAAACATCAGGGCGTGGCCAGACAAAATACGAGTTAACCCAGGGTTTCGTTCAGAGAACGCCAAGATGAGCTGAATAACCAGTCGAATACGGTTAAGTGTGTCTTTCTCTTCATCCAAGATACGGTTAATACGAGACATGAGAGATTCTTCTATGAATTCTATCAAGCCTTCAAACATACGGGCTTTGCTAGGGAAATGACGATAAAGAGCCGCTTCGGACACCCCAACCTGCTTGGCGAGTTTGGCCGTCGTGATTCGAGATGCTCCATCTGTTGATTCCAGCATTTGTGCGAGTGCTTGCAATATTTCTTCACGACGATTGGATTTTCTTGTGCCGGCCATGACCCTTCCTTTTGATTACAACTTGAGAATTTTAACCTAACGTTATTGCACTGTTGGTGGAGTGTTAGTGTAACCAACAGTGCATTGAGTTCGTAGTTTTTCGAGAAAAATGATTGGGGTAATAGTAAAAATAGTGACGTTAGAGGCTTTTCTCAATAATCGTCATAATCGAATCAGCAAGCTGTGACTTAGACGCAAGGGGAAGTGAATGCTCACCCTGTTTATCAAAGACGGTAATTGCATTGTCGTTACTATTGAATCCTTGCCCTTCGACGGAAACATCGTTCGCGCAGATCATATCTAGATTTTTTTTCAGCAGCTTCCCACGAGCGTATTTTTCGACATCTTGTGTTTCAGCAGCAAAGCCAACTGTAAATGGTCGGTTTTCACTCAGCGCTGCAACTGAGGCAACGATATCTGGGTTTTTTACCATGACGATGTTCATTGAATCGCTGTTGGCTGTTTTTTTGATTTTTTGATCGGCAATGCGTTCAGGGCGGTAATCGGCAACGGCAGCGCAGCTAATAAAGACATCATGGCTTGGCGCTTGCTCCATGACTTGGTTGTGCATTTGCAGAGCACTCTCAACTTGTATCGTTGAAGCTGATTGTGGAGGTGCGATATTGACGGGCCCACTGACAAGAGTAACTGTCGCTCCTAGCTTTAAAGCGGCTTCCGCTAATGCATAACCCATTTTTCCTGAACTATGATTGGAGATGTAACGAACAGGGTCGATAGCTTCACGCGTTGGCCCAGCGGTGATCAGAACCGATTTGCCGGTTAGGATTTTATGTTGAGGAGTGAAAATCTCTCCTTGAAAAAAATGTTCACAGTGACCAACAATCTGCATTGGTTCAAGCATACGCCCTAGCCCAACATCGCCACAGGCTTGTTCGCCTGAGCCTGGGCCCCAAATAATGATACCGCGTCTTTTCAGTGTTGCTAAGTTCTCTTGCGTTGCGACGTTTTGATACATCTGCTGATTCATCGCCGGTGATAGAGCGACAGGTGAATCAGTAGCGAGTACTAACGTACTGAGAAGATCGTTGCCCATACCAGCGCTAATGCGAGCGATGAGATCCGCTGTGGCTGGAGCTAGTAATACAAGGTCTGCCCATTTTGCTAGCTCGATATGCCCCATTGAAGCTTCCGCAGCTGGATCAAATAAACTTTCAGAGACAGGGTTTCCAGATACCGCTTGCATGGTGAGAGGAGTAATGAACTCTTTGGCTGCGTTTGTCATCACGACGCGAACTTCGGCACCTCGCTCGATGAGTCGACGTGTCAGTTCTGCGCATTTATAAGCGGCAATGCCACCACTTATACCCAATAGAATCTTTTTACCTGCTAGCGTTTGCATGTTGTTTTCCCCTGAAAATTCTGTGGCTAAGATAACATGGAGCTGACATGAAATCATAGAGTCTCATTATGTGTGTTTGACAAAGCGATACTCAGTACTAGACATCGTATTTACATTCTTTCTTTCGTTGGCTCTCAACCGCTGTGATTCGAGGGGATAATTAATAATGTGCCTTTTATTGTATCGACAATAGTTTGTTCATTATTAAATAACGTTGATTATCGAAATGAGTATTAAAGCCTTACCCGCAGAATCCATGCCACGAGAGAAATTGCTCGCCAATGGGCCGAACTCCTTAACTGATGCTGAGCTTCTGGCTATTTTCTTGCGCACAGGTACCAAAGGAATGAATGTGCTCGAGCTATCGGATGTATTACTGAAAGAGACAGGCTCTTTACGTGGCTTGTTTTCAGCCAGCAAGGATCAATTTTGCAGTTATAAAGGCTTAGGGGAGGCGAAATATGTGCAGTTGCAAGCCGTGACGGAGATGACGCAACGTTATTTAGCGGAAACATTAAAGAGAGGCGATTCACTTTCTAGCCCACAGCAAACCAAAATGTACCTTTCTATTATATTGAGGGATCGACAACGTGAAGCGTTCCATGTTCTTTTTTTAGATAACCAAAATCGAGTAATAAAGGACGAAATCCTTTTTGAGGGAACCATTGATGCGGCATCTGTTTATCCAAGAGAAGTCGTGAAACGCGCACTTGAACACAATGCTGCTGCATTAATCTTGGCTCACAATCATCCGTCAGGTGTTGCTGAACCAAGTCAATCTGATCGAAGAATCACGAGAAAATTGGTGGATGCGCTTTCGTTAGTCGACATCCGAATTCTCGACCATTTTGTAGTTGGAGACGGTGAAGTGGTTTCTTTTGCAGAACGTGGATGGATTTGAATCACATTTTGGCTTGTTAGTTGATAGAATTCTGCTATCATTCCCGCCACATTTTTAGAACCTTAAATCAGCCTCGATTACTCAATAAGCTGCAATGTTCAAAAAAAGATCACGAAATCCTGTAAAAAGGATCTGTTCGGGTCTTGAGCAATGCATGTCAAGTTAGTATAATGCGCGACCTTTGATAGCCTTGAATGGATTTTCCATTTTGGTTTTTACCTCTAATTTCATCTTTGATGGAGAGGTTCGGCCACCAAGGTTGATATCGAGCTGAAACGATTTGGAGAGACATTCATGTCCCGAGTATGTCAAGTAACTGGTAAGCGTCCAGTAGCGGGTAACAACCGTTCACACGCACGCAATGCTACCAAGCGTCGTTTTCTGCCGAACCTACAAACTCACCGTTTTTGGGTAGAGAGCGAAAAACGTTTTGTTAAACTACGTCTAACTGCTAAAGGCATGCGTATTATCGATAAGAAAGGCATTGATGCTGTACTTGTTGATGTCCGTGCACGTGGCGAAAACGTTTAAGAGGAATTGAACAATGGCTAAAGGCATTCGTGAGAAAATCCGTCTAGTATCATCTGCTGGAACAGGTCACTTCTACACAACTGACAAGAACAAGCGTAACATGCCAGGCAAATTTGAGATCAAGAAGTTTGATCCAGTAGTTCGCCAACACGTTATGTACAAAGAAGCTAAAATCAAGTAATTGATATTATCTCTTTGAAGCTTCTTGTTTAGAGAAGATTGCATAAAACCCAGCTTTCGAGCTGGGTTTTTTAGTTTTACGCAAAAAGTTTACTGAACGGCATCACTCGCAGTCACTATTACAATCCCTTATACTGAAATGATAGTGATTAGGTTTGTAGGGTAATAAGATGCGCGTATCACCAGCTCGCCGGAAGCGTTGGAATAATTTGCTGATGTTGGCCATCGTGGCGTTCATTGGTGTTCTCTATCTTCCGACCATGATCAAAACGTATCTTATTGAGCCTCCTCAGAGTCCTTATCCTTATTTACTGAATCCAAGTAAAGAGCTTCAATCACTTCATTTTAATCGTTGGTCATTAGAAAAGAATCAAGGTCGATGGCGAATTAACAAGCCGAGTAATATTTCGCCAGAAGAATTAGCGGATCGTTGGTCTAAGCTGATAGGCACTGAAGTCGATGATGATACAAGACAAACGCTAGCTCCAAGTTTGCAAAACCCGCAGAGTATAGAGGCATGGTATGTTGATCAGGAAGAGCCTCAGAGGATCACTTTTTATCAAACGCCACAGTTTTGGTTACTCAATAACTGGCAAGGTAAATGGATAGCCCTTTCCGTCGAACCCGGATATTTGCTGCCTAATCAGTAGCTGCCTCACCAAAAAATTTACATTTTCAAGGATTTTGATTCATGCCAGAGTTGCCTGAAGTTGAAGTGAGCCGAATGGGGATTAGCCCTCATTTGGTTGGACAAACGATTCAATCTTTCACATTTCGTACTCCAAAACTACGTTGGGATATACCTCAAGAGTTAAAACAGATGGAAGGTGAGGTAATTCGTTCTATCTCCAGACGAGCTAAGTATTTAATCATTGAAACGGATGTTGGCAGCGCGATAGTACATTTGGGTATGTCAGGATCGCTGAGAGTCCTCGATGCCGATTTTGAACCTTCTAAGCACGATCACGTTGATCTTAAGCTCACCAATGGCAAAGTCTTACGATATAACGATCCGAGAAGATTTGGTTGTTGGCTATGGGTGAACAAAGACGAATCGCACAAGGTGTTGGAAAATATCGGTCCAGAGCCATTAACGGATGAATTCAATGTTGACACTATGTTTGAGAGGGCTAAGGGAAAGCGTGTAACAGTTAAGCAATTCATTATGGATAATAAGAATGTTGTTGGTGTTGGAAATATCTACGCTTGCGAGTCTTTGTTTTCTGCGAAGATTCATCCAACAAGGCTAGTTGGGAAAGTCCTCAAAAGGGAGTGGGGTGTATTAGTTCCAGAAATTAAACAAGTACTCGCAAAAGCAATAGAGCAGGGCGGCACAACTCTAAAAGACTTTGCTCAAGCTGATGGAAAACCGGGTTACTTCGCGCAAGAACTTCAGGCATATGGTAGAGCGGGAAAGAAATGCCCAATGTGTCAATCATTGATCGAAGAGCTAAAAATTGGGCAAAGAAATACGTTTTTCTGTTCAGCCTGCCAGAAGTAGTTGTTTTTGGGTTAGCCTTTCCACCATTTAGTCGGTTTGTAATCGGATCCCAAGCTGAATAAATGAGAAAAGTTCATAGCAAGGTTAAGAGTCATATTCTTAATCTTGTTGATAATTTTCATTACTGCGACGAAGTAGTTTTTCTTACCGGATCGTTTCCGGTTGCCGATGATAGAAGGTTTATTTTCTCCCCAAAGGCCAGATTGGCAAACGCCAAAGATGGGCTGTTTATGAATCCAAGCATTACGTAAGAACACATCGACAGGGTAATCAAAAGTTTGGCTGTGTCCCATGAAGGCTTTCGCGCATTTAGGTGAAATTGCGTAGGCGGTCATGCATTGCGGTATCTTTAAGTACTTAACTAGGCGTTGTTCACCATAAGTACGGACTTGATAGAACATATCGTGGTTATCTGCATTTTCAATTCGAATATAGCCGCACTTGTCGATATGCTCTTTAGCGATGTCCAATGTGTTTTGAAACATCTCAGGGTTAATATCAAAATCATCCTCAAAAATGATGATTGATTCGTTAAGCTCTACACACTTCTCCCACATAAGGTAGTGGCTGGCATAGCACCCAAATTCTCCAATGGCTGCTGGGCGCCCCATGTTATATAGAAATTCTTTATCTCTGTTGCGGTTTAGCAAAGGGTGAGTATCCACTCGTGCATCAACACCGATAAAGAATTCAACCTCGAGCTGTGCTTTCGTGAGAACTTTTTTTGTGGTGGCTTGGCGGTCTTCGCAGCCATTTAGGGTTATGCAGTATGACTTCATAAAAAATCCAGTGTTAAATATAGGTAGATTAATTACATGAAATATTGCTTTGTTACAAATCGAAAGTGAGAGTTTGCAAGCTAAGCGACAACTTTGTTTCAAAGAGTTTTTAGGGAGTGCAGAGTGTGTTTTTTGTCATAGATGTCAGAAGCAAAGTCAGGGCTCTCGTTTTCTTATACTGTATGAATAAGATTGCGTGAAACATATGCTGACTCAAGATATAATCTGTTCTTTTTTCGCCCCGTATTGTAGTAGGAGAGGCCTTAAATGGTGCAACCCATTGAGCATGTGTTTGTCATTCATGTAAGTGAAGGATATGAAGATAGAAGGAATCATATCGACAAGCATTTACCAGAGTCAGGTCTGGATAGTTTTGAGTATGTGCTTGATGGTGATATTAAAGACTTAACAAGGGATGTTTTAGATAGCTTATTCCTAGGTAGTCCTCAAACCCCAGCAGAGAAATCATGTTTCTATAAGCACTATTTAACTTACAAAGCTATTGTGGAAAGAGAGATTCCTTTTGCTCTGGTGTTAGAAGATGATGCCTATTTGACAAAAAACTTTTCAAGTAAATTAGAAAAAGTTATTGATGAGCTGAAGGATAAGTCTAACTATCTTATTAATATAGAAAGTGCTTATTTGAGCGTCCCATTTAAATTTCGTAAGTGTGATCAGTACATTTATTTAGCCAACTACACCAAAATGACGGGTGGTTATATTATTGACTATAAAGCGGCTAAGAAATTGTATGACTATCTTAACTCTTATCCTATTCATCTTCCTATAGATGTTTATCAAAGTGAAATGAGAGATGTTATCGAATTCAATATCTATTGGTCGCAACCAGATCTAGTTCAGCAAGGCAGCAAAAATGGTACTTTTGCTAGTGCAATTAATGCTGAAGGCACAGGGGTAGTTGATAAATTTCGCTATATGATTAAGAACTACCATAAAAAGTATATTTGGAGTCATGTCAACAAACGTGTTTTAAGAGTATTTGAAAATGTTAAATTACATAAGTAGTAGTAAAAGTAACAACAAATTTATTCAGTTGCTGTTCAGTCTTCCTGTGCTTTGGATGACGACTGGAATGTTATGGGACGGTGATGGGGATATGCGTCTCGTTCCCATTGTTTTAGTTTTAGCTTTGGTCTCAATATTACTTTTTCGCTTCGAGATCATAAGAGACAATTTCAAAAATAGCTTTTGGATTAAGCTTTTGCTTGTCAGTGGACTGTTTGGTGCCATAGCATATAAAATATATGGCTTTGATTCACGAGAGTTAAGAGCTACTTTAGCGATACTCGTTTTACTTTTGGTGACACCAAGAGACTTTTACACTAAAAAGGTTATGCAGTGGATATTATTGGCTGCAGCGTCTTCTTGTGCTTTATATGGGTATTACTATCAGCTTCATGTTAGTTTGGGACGTGGAGCTTGGCCAATCAACGCTATTCCATTTGCAACCATTTGTGGCTTAGTTGGTATTGCTTCTCTGGGACTTATTGTAACTAATTTCAAAGAGAAAAGAATAGTGTTCTTACTGATTTCACTTACTTGCTCTGTGGTTGGTTTACTACTGAGTCTATCACGTGGACCTTTTATCGCAATGATAGTGGTGTTTTTCCTGCTTCTATTGTATGCCTCATTTAAAAGAAGTAAAAAATTGAGTGTGTGTGTACTAGTGTTTTTAAGTACAGTGATTTTTGGGATATCTCAGTTCTCAGTAGTTCAAGAAAGAATCGAGCATACTATTAAAGATTATCGGTTGATCCAAAAGGGAGTGTACGGATCTTCTATCGGGATTCGATTGAAAATGGTCAACATAGGCGCTAATCTTTGGCAAAAGAAACTCATCTTGGGTTACGGTAAAGATATCAAGCAAGAGTTTGACCGATTAGAATCAGAAAAAAGAATATCCCCGAGCTTTAATAGGCTAATTTCAATGACTTTCCATAATGGCTTTATTGATAAATTTGTTATGTATGGAGTTATAGGTGGAGCTATTTTTCTTACTTTTTTACTTTATCCCATTATATTGTCTAGGCGATATTCAATAGAAAATGGCTCAGCTCTTTTGTGGCCTCCTGCACTATTTATAGCAATTTGTAATGTGTCAGATGCGCCATTTATTAATGCTCAAGCGGCAATTTATTATATGTACTTGATTGGTTTTGTTAGCTTTATGCTGATGAATCAAAAAGAGGAAGCATGAAGCTATTTTATTACCTAAAGCATACGGCTTTGGAGTTGCTACCAAGAACTCTGTTTCGAAGGCATTATAGTGTTTTAAATGGTGCTTATCAGGAGCGAGAAAGTTACATCAAAGGGCGTGTTAAGTATTATTTAAAAGTTAAAGGCTCATTTTATCTTTCAAACAACAGTGTTGAAATCGATAACTATAAGAGAAAAGGTTACACTTCCTACTACTTTGATCTAAGAGAGTTTCTTCATTATTTCCCAAAGCACTTTCGATTTAACTACTATTTCGGTGATGAAACGCACATAGAGTCAGTGCCAACGTTGTTCAAAGCTCGCCCAGTAGAAGGTGATAATGGAAACTCCGTCCTTTTCAAGCTCGATAAAAGACGCCACTTTCGTTTTGTAAACGATAAACTCAAGTATTCAGATAAAAAGGATATGGCCGTCTTTCGAGGAGCAGTCACTCAGCCTCACCGCATTCGTTTTATGCAGAAAATGTTCGAACACCCGTTAATGGATGCAGGGCAATCTAATTCTAGTAATGACCCCCCAGAGTGGCAAAAGCCGTTTATGTCGGTTGACGAACAACTTCAATATAAGTTTCTAATATGTTTAGAAGGTAACGATGTTGCGTCAAATTTAAAATGGGCGATGTCTTCTAACTCTGTCGTTATTACGCCTAAAATGAAGTACGAAACTTGGTTTATGGAAGGCACATTAAAAGCGGGTGTTCACTATATTGAAGTGAAAGATGACTGGTCAGATTTTGACGAAAAAATGCAATATTACCTAGCTCATCCAGAAGAAGCTGAGAAGATCATTAACAACGCACATGACTATGTCGCGCCATTTAAAGATGAAAAATTAGAGCAACTTATTTGCATTAGAACACTAGAGCGTTACTTCGAATTATCCGGTCAATATGTTAATGAACACCAGAATGATAATAGCTAGAACCGTTAGAACCAAAACAGTTAGAACCAGAACTATAAGAAATAGAAGACTATGAAAATACTGGTAATTGGCCCGTCGTGGGTGGGGGACATGGTGATGTCCCAAGGCTTATACATTGAACTAAAAAAACAATATCCTGATGCCCTTATTGACGTCTTGGCTCCGGCCTGGTGTAAGCCAATCCTTGAGCGAATGGCAGAGGTGAATCAAGCTTTAGAGATGCCATTAGGGCATGGGCAGTTTTATCTGAAAACTCGATATTCGCTAGGCAAGTCTCTGAAAAATGAACAATATGATATGGCCTACACACTACCAAATTCAGCGAAATCAGCGCTCATTCCTTGGTTTGCTCAGATACCTAAGCGAGTAGGCTGGAAAGGTGAAATGCGCTATGGGCTTCTCAACGACATCCGCACCAACAAGAAATCGTTCCAATATATGCTAGAAAGATATGTAGCATTAGCGCATACCAAAGAAAAAATGACGGGCAGTGGTTGTTTGGGTGAGCTATCAGGCTTGCCGTTTCCAAAGCTAGAAGTCATAGAGCAAACACAATTGGCAGCGATGGAAGAATTCGGTTTAAATTTGGATCGCCCCGTTCTTGGTTTGTGCCCTGGCGCTGAATTCGGCCCTGCCAAACGTTGGCCCGATAATCACTTTGCTGCAGTTGCCTCTAGGATGATTGAACTTGGCTATCAAGTGTGGCTATTTGGTTCGGCCAAAGATCGAGAAGTTACAACCAAAATTATTGATCAAGTGCAATCTGATGGGCAGCAGTATTGTTTTAATCTCGCTGGCAGCACAAGTCTGATTCAGGCCGTTGATCTGATTGGCGCCTGTCGTACCGTTGTCAGTAATGACTCTGGTTTGATGCATGTTGCCGCAGCGGTTGGTTGTAATGTTGTCGCTGTTTATGGGTCTAGTTCTCCGAAATATACACCACCGCTAACCGATAAGTTGTCGATTCTGAATACTGACATTGATTGTCGCCCTTGCTTTGAACGAGTTTGCCCTAAACAGCATCTAAAGTGCTTAACGGAGCTTATGCCTGAGAAAGTCATTACTGCGATTCAGCAGTTCGACATCATTAAACAAGAGCACATTTAAAAGGCGTGAAGAATGACAACGATGGTTCGCTGGTGTTACACCATACTGCTCAGTCTCATTAGCCCCATTTTACTGTGGGGTTTGTATCGTCCAAAAACCAACAAACCACCCTTTGGTAGACGCTGGAAAGAGCATTTCGGTTTCACACCAAAAATTGACGACAGAAAATCAGGTGTTATCTGGATTCATGCCGTATCAGTAGGTGAAGTCCTAGCAAGCAAGAAGTTAGTGGAAAAACTAGCAGCGAAAAACCCAGACAAACGAATACTGGTGACAACAACAACCAGTACTGGCGCTGCGCAGGTTGAAAAGATGGATAATGGCATCATACACCGCTATATGCCGATTGATTTTAGCTGGTGTGTTCGAGGTTTTATCAATGCTATCCAACCAGAAAAAATGCTCATTATTGAAACGGAGTTATGGCCGAATACGATTCATACAGTTGCTAATAATCACATCCCAATTACGTTAATCAATGGTCGCCTTTCGGAAAAATCTGTCGGCAACTATCGTAAATTAAATACTTTGATTTATCCTGCTGTCTCCCAGTTACATTTAATACTCACGGTTCATGCTGACGATAAATCTCGATTTGAATCTCTTGGGGTGTCAAGTGAAAAGATTATTGTCACAGGCTCTATCAAGTATGACGTTACGCTCGATCAAGATATCGAAGTCCAAGGGAATGCATTAAAAAACGCCTTAGGAACCAGCAGAAAAATAGTAGTAGCAGCTAGCACTCATCAAGGAGAGGATGAACAAATACTCGAGGCTTATCAACAAGCTAAAATGGAGGCGCCAGAGCTATTACTTGTGATTGTACCTCGTCATCCAGAACGGTTTGATAGAGTGGCGGATCTGGTCTTAAGCCAAGGTTTATCTTTAGCTCGCCGCAGTGATTCGGTAGAGAATATTGATCGTCATGTCGATGTCTATTTGGGCGATACGATGGGTGAACTCATGGTTATGTTATCGGCAAGCGATCTTGTTTTCATGGGGGGAAGCCTAATCGGAAAAAAAGTTGGTGGGCATAATTTCATAGAGCCAGCGCTGCTTAAAAAATACTGTTTAACAGGCCCCAGTTATTTTAATTTTCCTGATCTTGCTAATCAGCTTATAGAGTCGAATGCGCTTTCAGTAGTATTGGATGCGAACGATCTTGCTATGCAGATAGTCAGCGCCTTAGTTAAACCGGATCAGTTAACTGAAAAAGGGCAGTGGGGCTATGATATAGTTAAGCGAAATCAAGGCGCTTTACATAAAACACTCGAGTTAGTAAGTACTTCACCAAATATTGAGACACCATCATGATCAAAACTTTTGTTATTCATGTCAGTAAAGGCTATGAAGAGCGCAGACAGCATATCGATAAACACCTGCCTGAGCGTGGCATTACGGATTATGAGTACATGTTGCGTGGCGATATTGATAATTTGAGTGATGAAATTCGTAATGAGTTTTTTAATGATTCACTAAGGTTGCCTGAAAAATCATGTTTCTATAAGCACTACTTGGTGATGAAGAAGGTCGTTGAAGAACAGATACCTCATGTTTTAGTGCTTGAAGATGATGCAATCTTAGCAAAAAACTTCTTGGATGAGTTACTCGAAGCTTTAGATGAAGTGAGTGAAGAGTCTAACTATTTTGTCAATATTGAAGATGCAGCCACATCCGTACCATTCAGCTTAAGAGTTCCAGAGCAGCAACTTTACCGTAGTAAAACAAATAAGCTGTGTGGAGGCTATGTCTACGATTTATCTTTCGCGACGAGAATGGTGACTTATATTGAGACGAACACAATTGATGCGCCTATCGATGGGTTGATTGGGAATGTTCGTTCTGAGCTGGGTTACAATATTTTTTGGTGCCAGCCTCCTCTTGTTTCTCAAGGAAGTAAGAATGGTATGTTTGCCAGCGAATTGAATGGCGCAAAATCTGGGCTCTACATACGATTAAGAAGTGCGATTAAAGACTTTTATAGACGTGATATTCGAAGTCATCTCAGTAAAAAACACAAAGCGCTCTTTCAGAACACTAACAAGTACTAAGATTATGACATCAAACTTAGCTCGGACACACTTAACCTTCGTAGTTTATGGAAACGATAAAACATATTATCAAGGTGCAAGATTTTGCATTTTATCCTTTTTAGCTAATTGGAGTGGAAAGAGTGGTGTACGCCCTGAAGTTTCTGTTTTAGCTGAAGAACCTGGACATTTTGTCAATATGCCAATCAAGGTGTTTTCGATATCTCCCGCTCAAAAAGCAGAGTGGAGCCTCAATAATACTTATCATTTTAGAATTAAAAATCGGGGCTTAAAGTATCTTTGTGAGTGTTTAAATATTGGGGCAGAAGATAAGCTGCTGTTTCTCGATACAGACACATACTTTACCCAAGCCACCAATGTGTACTTCGACTCAATCTCCAATAAGCATGCACTGTTGTTTTGCTCAGAAGCGAACATTAATGCCCTTCCAGAGAATAATGAATATGCCGCAATAAGAGATAGGGATATTAAACTTGCTGATGGCAGTGTTTATCGTACAAACTCAGACTCGGTCATGTGGGCATCTGCAGTGATTGGAATGACTGGAGCTCGCATATCAGCTTTCGATCGTGCCGATATATTGATTCAAGGCTTACGCAAGGAAGGGTGTTTCGCTCATACTCTAGAGCAATTTGCGTTATCTGAAGCTCTTTCTAGGCAAGTTTCGATTACGCCAGCAAAAGAGTGGGTGAACCACTACTCAACAAGTGGAAGAAAAGACTGGGCCAGAATCGTTTTAGAGCGATTTTTTGAAGAGCATGGGAATAAGCCTTTTGAAGAGCAAGTACGCCTAGCAAAACGAGTCAGCTTTAAGCGCCCCCTAGCTGAGGTGGTTCGCGGCCATATATACAAAAAGAAGAAGAAACTGCGCAAGCTGTTTGGCTTGAAAGAAGAGTAAGGTTTTAACGACTTAAGGGTGCATTTTGGTACCCTTTTTCTATCTCTTGAAAACAGAAGTCTGCAGCATTAATTTCGCCTAACCGAACCTCTTTTGCAAATGAGCGCTCCAATCGATCTAGGTTGTCCTGCTTCCATTCGTTTCCATCTTGCTGTCGACATTTATCAAAATCGATAATCCAAACCTTGTTATTATTAATTAGTATGTTGTGTATATTTAGGTCCGTGTGATTTACACCAATCTCATGCATTTTACGAATTTCTTTACCTATAGTTAGGAGCTGCACTTTCGATAGTTTTTGAGTATTGAGTATCGAGACTAAATCTTTAGCATTGTCTAGTTTCTCAACTAAGATGTCTGCCTTATAAAAACTACCGCACCTTTCTACCTTCGCAGCAATGGGGGTAGGGACATTGACATGATTTTCTGTCAGTGTTTTTAGAAGCAACAGTTCTTGATAAGCACGGGTATTTTCTAATCCAGCAAACCAGTAGCTATCTTTGACTAACTTACCAAATAGTCCTCCACGGTGGTAATGCCTCAGTGCAAATTCGCCGGTGTTTCCTTTTACAAACCAGGTTGTCCCACGACCTTGAGCGCTACCGATGATGGCATTTTTATCTCTCCAGTACTCAACACTAAATACGAGTTCAACATCTTCAGTGAGTAAAGTCGAGTTATACCAATAAGTCGTATTTTTGATTTGCTTGGATGTAAACATGAATCACTGTCTCGAAATGGATGGTTTGTGGCATACTAAGCAAAATAGTATATCAAACACGTACTGAATTAATGAGTTATTCATATCGCTATCAAAAGATATTAGTTATTGCTACTCACTGTATTGGTGATAGTTTATTGATTTCTGTATTTACTCGAAGCCTTCGAGAAGCATTTCCTCAAGCTCAGATTGATGTTTTAGTCAATGCGAGAGGAGAGATGGTATTTGGTACGAACCCAGACGTCGATAACTTAGTTGTAATGCCTGGACGCCCATCGCTCAATGATTACTACCGACTATTAAAAGAGAATGGTCGTTATGATTTGGTCGTTAATGAAATGCTTAATGATCGCACCGCTATTTATGGTTTGGTTTTTGGTAAAAAAAGAATTGGTGCTATTGAAAATTCGCACAGTACAGCATGGCTTAAAAAATGCGTTTATTCTCAACATATCGAAGAACAAAATCGATTTGAGCATAAGATGAGCCGTGCTGCCCGTATATTGAGTCTGATAGGTGTGGACGCTGTACCTCATTTGGTGTCCCCTGAAGAACCTTTACCGATCGATCTAGAGAAAAGCTTGCCGAAGGACTATTTAGTGGTTCATGCACCTTCTTCAAACAGTTTGAAGCAATGGCCGATTTTATATTGGGTTGAGTTAATACAGCACCTACTTCAAGAGGGGTACCACGTAGTGCTTACTGGTGCTGCCCTAGAACGAGACCAAACCATTGTTAGCGATATAATAAAAGGGATACCTAAATCGGAACGTTTGCATAGCATGCTGGCAGAGTTGTCTTTGGCACAAACGTCCAAGTTGATAAAGGGGAGTTGTGGGTTTATTGGGCCAGATAGTGGTCCTGGACATTTAGCATCGGGGTACAATATTCCGATAGTTTCAATTATCAGTGTAGCCCCTGCAAGTATGTGGTCTCCTTGGCCTTATGAACAACCAATAGATATACACAGCAATTTGTATTACAACGCAGTCAAATCACAGCGAGTTAAGAATGTGAAACTTATTCAATCAGAGCGAAACTGTGTTCCTTGTTATAAAAACAAGTGCGCTATTAGTAATGATTTACACTCCCCCTGTCTCGTTGATATTCAACCTAAACTTGTTTTGGAAGCAGTAAAAGAGATGATGCCCCTAAGTGTTGAACATGACTGCTAGTAGAATTGAGCCAGGCTCTATTTGCATTCTTCGCCTCTCTGCTATTGGCGATGTGTGCCATGCCCTTTCTGTTGTACAGCAGATTCAATCAACTTATCCTGAATGCCAAATTACTTGGGTAATGGGAAAGATTGAAGCGCAACTACTAGGAGATTTACCGGGGATAAAAGTTATAACCTTTGACAAAAAGCTTGGTTTCAAAGGTATGCAAAAAGTATGGCGCGAATTAAAACATCAGAAATTCGACTACTTATTGCACATGCAAGTTGCCCTGCGAGCGAGCTTATTAACTGTTGGGATTAAAGCTAAGGTTAAGCTTGGATTTCAATGGTCTCGCGCTAAAGAGGGGCAGTGGCTATTTACTAATAGAAAACTACCAAATTCATCTACCCTACATGTGTTAGATAACTTTTCTCAATTTGCTCGTTTCTTAGGCTGCTCTCAACAAAAACCTACTTGGTCAATCCCGCTTACTGAGCAAGATGTTGCTTTAGCTCGTGAGCTTGTTAAAACCCCTTATATTGTGATCAGTCCAGCCGCCAGTAAAGATGAAAGAAACTGGTTAGTTGAACGCTATGCGGCCGTTGCTGATCGCGCATATCAACTAGGTGTGAAGGTCGTTCTTTGCGGAGCTCCTACTGAGCGAGAGAAAAAACTGGCTGAAAATATTGAAATGGCTATGAAGTTTCCGCCAGTAAATTTAGTTGGTCAAACATCCCTTAAACAGTTAACTGCAGTTCTAAAACTAGCGAAAGCTGTGATAGCACCTGATTCAGGGCCCGCTCATATTGCAACCACTCAAGGCACACCAGTTATAGGTTTGTATGCTCATAGTAACCCTAAAAGAACAGGGCCTTATAATAGCTTAGAAACAACTGTCTCGGTATATGAAGAGATTGCAGCAGAGCAGCATAAGAAACCCGTGGAAGAACTTAAATGGGGAGCGCGTGCTAAGGGGCATGATTTGATGCAAAGAATAGAGTGCAAAGCAGTCATTGCACAACTTGAACGAGTGTTGAGTAAGCTTACTTCGTAGCTAACTGAATATTTAATTATTGCTTTTGAAATAATGAAGGACACTTATGCGTATTGCTGTTTACCCAGGCACATTCGATCCAGTAACTAACGGGCACTATGATCTGATTAAGCGTGCTGCCAGCATGTTTGACCACCTTGTGATAGGTGTGGCGGCAAGCCCAAGTAAAAATACACTATTTAGCTTAGATGAGCGGGTCAATTTATTACGAGAAACGGTAAAAGGACTCTCCAATGTCTCTGTTGATGGGTTCAGTGGTTTACTCGTTGATTTTGCGACAGTACAAAACGCTACAATTCTTGTGCGCGGGTTAAGGACTACTATGGATTTTGAATACGAGTTTGGTTTGACCACTATGTACCGTAGATTGAAGCCAGAACTCGAGAGCCTTTTCCTAACACCCTCTGAAGAGTTTGCTTTTTTATCTTCAACACTGGTTCGAGAGGTTGCAATTCATGGGGGGGAGATACAGCAGTTCGTTCCCGACTGTGTGCATAAAGCTGTTATCAACAAAGTTAATTCACATAAAGCCTAATCAAATATGAATATTTTAATGTTTACTCATGCCACTCTTCCTGTAAGAAATTATGGTGGTACTGAGCGTGTTATTTGGGACTTAGTTTATGCTCTGCATTTAGGGGGGCATAAAATGACGTTGCTCGCAGGGAAGGGAACGCAATGTGAGTGGGCGAGAGTTATTGAGTATCAGCCAAATGTGCCAGTTGAAGCCCAGATACCTCAAGATATTGATGTCGTCCACTTTCACTCAAAGTTTGAAGAAATCTCAGCGCCTTATATGATCACACAGCATGGAAACTCCAACGGGCCAATCAACCCTAATACTGTGTTTGTGTCATCACAGCATGCGAAGAATCATGGTGCAGAAGCTTTTGTTTATAATGGTCTTAACTGGGACAACTATTTAAAGCCTAATTTTACGTCAGTACGAGAGCGATTTCACTTCTTAGGAAAAGCGGCTTGGAGAGTGAAGAATGTTCAAGGGGCGATAGACATCACTAGAAAAGCTAGGCAGAAGTTAGATGTTTTAGGTGGACATCGATTAAATCTGAAAATGGGCTTTAGATTGACACTAGATAGGCATGTGAGTTTCTTAGGTATGGTTGATGATAGAGTTAAATCGAAGATTATGACTCAATCAAAAGGGTTAGTGTTTCCAGTCACTTGGCATGAACCTTTTGGTCTAGCAATCACGGAAAGTCTCTACTTTGGTTGTCCTGTATTTGCAACACCTTACGGTTCTCTTCCTGAACTAGTAAATGAGGATGTCGGTTTATTATCGGTGAATGAATCTGAGTTAGTCAGTGCAGTCTCAAACGCAAAGGTATTTAGCAATAAGCGATGTCATGAATACGCACAAGACGTGTTCAATGCTGATGCTATGGCTAAAGCTTATGTTGCTAAATATCAATCTGTCGCTAATGGTGAGCAGCTCAACTTAAATTTGGGAAGCATCATTAAAGATTTCAAGAGATTGCCTTACCATAACTAAATTAGTACATAGCCACTTAGTATTTTAGTGGCTTTACATTTTTTGGCATAGACTAATAACCAATATATGGGTCTACACCATTACGGCGAGTTTTTAGCAGTTTTAGAATCCACATATATTGTTCAGGTTTAGGCCTTACAAAACCTTCAACGACTTCATTCATTACTCTTGCATCTAGGTATTCATCACCTGAAAGGTCGTCGATAGGGGCCTTGATCTCAATTTCATATTTACCCGTATCAATATTGTAACTCGCAAAGGTAGGCACTATCTTTGCTCGGCTCACTTTAGCGAGCTTCCCCAAACCTGGGAGGGTTGCTTTTTCAGTTCCAAAGAAGTCTACAAATACGCTCTGTTCTGGTCCGTGATCTTGATCTGGCAGGTAGTAACCTAAATACCCGTCTTTCACTGACTTGATAAATGGTTTGATACCACCACTTCGATCATAAACACGACCACCATATTGAACTCGTTGCTTGTGCATTAGCCAGTCTGTTAGAGGGTTTTTTTGGCTGTTAGCCATTGCTGATACTGGTAGCCCTGTGGAAGCGAGTAAGATGGCTGGAATATCAATGCACCATGAGTGTGGCACGAGTAAAATGGCATTTTGGTTATCTTCTTGTAGCTTTTGAAGGTGTTCAAGCCCTACTATGGATGAGTTGCGCTTTAGCCACTTTTTGCTTCTCAAACTAATAGCTGGAAAGCCAATAAGAAATGCACCAGCAGTCGTTAAGCATTTTTCTAAAATAACCTCTCTCTCATACTCATTTTTTTTCGGGAAGCAGAGGGCTAAGTTTATTCTCGCTTTTTGAATGGAGCCTTTTCTTTTTGCACACATTTTTTTTGCTGCGAAGCGAGCTAAAGATACACGGATAGAATTTGGGAGTAATGTAAAAGGTAAACCAACAAGTAAACCCAACCAAGTTCCCCAGTGCATTGGAGTAAGAAACTCTCTCTTAAATGTCGGGTTGTATGCTTTGGGATCGTAGTCGTTACGTTCTTGAGTCACAGAAAAACCTTTAAAGGGCGTAAAATAGAAAAAGTCAAGGGATATAAGATAAACCCTTGGCTTAATGACCGCAAATTAAGTTTACTTTTGGGAGAGTTATTTGTTGATGGAAGCCATATACTCAGCCACACCTTCAGCAACAGTTTTAAACTGGTGATTGCAGCCGGCTGCCCGTAGTTTGGTTAAATCAGCTTGAGTAAACTCTTGGTATGTACCCTTTAAATGCTCTGGGAACGGAATGGTCTCTACTTCACCTTTACCATGGTAGTCAATTACGGCTTTAGCGACCGCTTCAAAAGACTCGGCATTACCAGTACCTAAGTTAAAGATGCCAGACTGACCATTTTGCAAAAACTCTAGATTGACTGCTGCAACATCACCAACGTAAATAAAATCTCGCTTAAACGTTTCACTTCCTGAAAACAACTTAGGGTTTTCTCCCGCATTCATCTGATTGTTTAGATGAAATGCTACTGATGCCATTGAGCCTTTATGTTGCTCACGAGGCCCATAAACGTTGAAATATCTAAAGCCGGTTACTTGCGATAGTTTTTCACCATGTTCTTCGGCATCTATCCATAGTCGACGTAGATAGTTATCAAACTGTTGTTTCGAATAGCCGTAGACGTTAAGTGCACCTTCGTATTGTTTTTCTTCAATGAAGGTGCTTGTCTCACCGTAAGTCGCAGCTGAAGAAGCGTAAAGAAACGGGATTTCGCGTTCTAAACAGTAGTGCAGAAGCTCTTTAGAATACTCATAATTATTGAGCATCATATATTTACCATCCCACTCCGTGGTGGCAGAGCAGGCACCTTGGTGAAAAATTGCTTCTATTGGACCGAAATTCTCACCTGACATGATTTGAACTAGGAAATCATCACGATCCATGTAGTCAGTGATGTCAAGGTCGGCTAGATTTTGAAACTTTCTACCATTCTTAAGGTTATCGACAATTAGTATGTCATTAATACCTTGTTCGTTAAGTGATTTGACAATGTTGCTGCCAATCATGCCAGCGCCGCCAGTTACTATGATCATAGTTTACCGATAATTTGATACTTTGAGTTAGTATATCAACGAGTAAGATTAGGCGCTAGCAGAGAGTGTGATAGCGTGCTAAGTTCGAGTGCCAACGGACTATCGCCTAGCGGTTGGATTTGAGCTACAATGCACTTTTTCTTGTTTTAGAAAATAGCATTTAACTATCTGATAGATGTTCGTAGAGAACTATAAAATTCATAGTTTTATTTGCTTTTAGGAGTCAGACCTAAGGGCGGTAGCGTGGTAATGAAAACCATTAGACTAAGTAAGGAAACACAGTGACTCATCCCTCGTCAAACCATACATCAAATGAATTTCCTGATATACCCAATGGCTATAACAGGCCAATTAGAGAACCTATGGGTCTTCGAGAATTACTTGAAGTGCTGTGGCAGGGAAAGTACATTATTTTGGTCACTACAATGATATTCGCATTGAGTACCATCTTGTATACACTATTCGCCCAAGAGTGGTGGAGTAGTAATGCAAAAGTAACACTACCCCAAGCTCAAGATTACTCTCAATATCAATTGCAAGTGAAGCAATTTCAGCCTGTGTTTGATCTATATCAAGAAGATGGCACGGTTCTTGTTGGAGAGAATTTGGATGACTTAGTAGATCGAGAAGCTCTTTTCAAGGGATTCATTACAGCTTTTAACTCAAATAAGAATAAAAGAACATTTTTGGAAAATAATCAAGTCTTTCAAGAATTTAAGTCTAATCTAGATATCAAAAAATCTGGTGGCCAGGAGAATGTAACCACTCATTTATATAATAAATGGTTCAGTCGTTTGAGCGCAAGAAAGGCAGATAAGACAGAGGAGTTTATTTATGATCTATCAATGCAAGCAACAACCAAGCTAGATAGTTATAAAATGCTCCAGGATTATATATCGTTCATCTCGCAAGTTATTCAGCAGGATCTTCTGTTGAATTTACAGGCAAATATTACTAGTAAAAAGAATGAATTATTACAGAAAAAATCTGTTCTTGGTCTTCATGCTAAACAAAAGCTTGAAGTCGAAACGCGCAGAGCAGAGTACGCCTTGAAGATAGCAGAAGCAGCCAATGTGATCCATCCATATCAAAGTTCAGGAGATAATGAACTCTTTTCTATAAGTTTGGGCAGCAAAGCTTTGGAAGCAAAAATTGAAGCGTTAAAAAAAGTTAATAATTTGAGTGTGATAGAACCAAGAATCCAACAGATCAATTCAAAGCTAGATCTATTAAGTAGCACTCAAATCAATAGAACAGTTCAATTTGGAACTTTTCGCTATTTAGAGGAGCCTCAAGAACCTGAGTATAGAGATAAACCAAAGCGTACACTTCTCGTTTTATTAGGTGCTATATTTGGAATTGTTTTTGGTTCAGGAATATCCCTTATAAGGAGTTTCGCTAGAAGTGACGATCAATTTAGTGTTGTGGTTACCTAGGTTTTTTTACTTTAGTATTAAATTTTTCATTTAGATGCATGATAATATTGAATTAATTTATTTAAAGTGATTGTATTCGGCTTGTCATAGCTATCCATTTTTTTATATAAAATACGCGTTGTTGCCTATCCACGTCCTGCGATCTGAACATTTGAAGTGGTTGGAACGGTGGTGACATGGGTAAAGCGAAGAAGAAGATAGCTAACTGGGCGAAGTACAATAAGGCTCTTTGTGAACGGGGTTCGGTTACGTTTTGGATAGATGATTCAGCCGTAGATGCATGGCAATGCAAACCCCATCATGGCAAGAGTGGGAGAGGCTTTCAGTACTCTGATACAGCGATTGAAACTGCCTTGATGATTAAGGGCATCTTCTCTCTTCCATTACGGGCTCTTCAAGGCTTTATCGACTCTATCTTTGAGTTATTGGATGTTCCACTCACGTCCCCTGACTACACCTGTATCAGTAAACGACCGAAGACAGTTCAGGTCAAATATCCCAATAAATCTAGAGGGACTATTCGCCATATAGCTATTGATTCGACTGGCCTTAAAGTCTTTGGAGAGGGTGAGTGGAAAGTGAAAAAGCATGGTGTAGAAAAACGTAGAACATGGCGCAAACTGCACTTAGGTGTAGACGTGGATACCCACGAAGCTATTAGTGCGGAAATCAGTCTTGTCAATGTTGGCGATAGTGAAGTGTTACCGACGTTACTCAACCCACAACGCAGAAAGGTCGCTGCCGTATCTGCCGATGGAGCATATGACACAAAAAACTGCCACGAGACTCTGAAAAATAAAGGCTGTGCTCCGTTGTTACCGCCTCGAAAGACTACAGCTCTTTGGGAAGACGGGCATCCCAGAAATGAGGCGGTAACAGCGCTGAAAAATGGAACGATAGCGGAGTGGAAAACTGAGTCTGGTTATCACTCTCGTTCAATATCTGAGACCGCGATACCCCGATATAAAGGACTAACAAGCGGTAAATTGGCTTTAGATGTTACAACGCTCAAGTGGGCTAAATCATGGCGAATGTCAAAGCGATTAATAAAGTCATAGGACTAGGTATACCCGTTAGAAGCTAACGGCTAGCGATGTATGGTGTCGTTGATCTTCAAGCTGATTTGATCAACAACGCCTATAAAATAGTAAAATTATTATTGAAGAGATGTCTTGTTATGGGTTTTAAAAAAATTCTCGTCGTATTCGGTACTCGACCAGAAGCAATTAAAATGGCTCCTTTAGTTACTGCATTAAATAAAGATGAACGGTTTATTGCTAAATGTTGTGTAACAGCACAGCATAGGGAGATGTTAGATCAAGTTTTGGAGTTGTTTGACATAATACCTGATTATGATCTTGACCTCATGGAGCTTGGACAGTCACTTAATGGTATTACAGCCCGTGTAGTTCAGGAGTTTAAACCCGTATTGACAGATTTTGAACCAGATATCGTATTGGTTCATGGTGATACTGCTACGACCTTTGGAGCTAGTCTCGCGGCTTACTATGAGCAGATTCCAGTAGGGCATGTAGAGGCTGGGCTAAGAACTGGTAATATTTATGCTCCTTGGCCAGAGGAGGCAAATCGCAGATTAACTGGAGTTCTCACTCACTACCACTTCGCACCAACTAAAACATCTGAACATAATTTATTAAAAGAAAACTTTGATAGCAGCCGCATATTTATTACGGGGAATACTGTTATTGATGCGTTGTTAATGGTTAAAGAAAAACTTGAATCTAGTAGAAGGTTACAGAGTGAATTATCTATTCAACTTCCTTTTCTTGATGAGAGTAGAAAACTAATTTTGGTTACTGGTCACCGAAGGGAGAGTTTTGGCGATGGTTTTGAGCGTATATGTGAAGCCTTAGCTTATGTTGCTCAGGACAACCCAGATGTTCAAATAGTTTACCCAATGCATTTAAACCCTAACGTTCGTGAACCTGTAAATAGAATTTTGTCTCGTATCGGGAATGTGTATTTGATCGAACCTCTGCAATATTTACCATTTATTTATTTGATGAATAGAGCTCATGTAATTCTAACTGATTCTGGCGGTATCCAAGAGGAAGCTCCCTCCTTAGGCAAGCCCGTGTTAGTGATGAGGGATACTACAGAGCGACCTGAGGCTGTTGAAGCTGGCACTGTAAAGTTGGTCGGTACCAATATGCAGAGAATTGTTACAGAATTAACTACGTTACTAAAAGACGAACAAGCATATAAAGATATGAGTTTCGCCCATAATCCTTATGGTGATGGGTTAGCTTGTCGACGAATTTTAGATATCCTAGCAAAATGATTTAATTAAATGAGAAGTATATATGTCTTTTGAAACGGTATCAGTTATAGGGCTTGGATATATCGGTCTACCAACTGCAGCGATGTTTGCATCACGTAAGAAAAAAGTAATTGGTGTAGACATTAACCAACATGCTGTCGACACTATCAATCAAGGTAAAATTCATATCGTAGAACCTGAACTAGATATAATTGTAAATGCAGTAGTAAAAGAAGGTTATTTCAAGGCAGTGACAGTGCCTGAAGTTGCTGATGCTTTTTTAATTGCAGTTCCAACTCCTTTTTTACCGTGCGATGAAGGTGAAGCTCCTTCTCCGGATCTTTCTTACATTGAAGCTGCGAGCAAGGCAATTGCTCCGGTACTACGAAAAGGTAACTTGGTTATTTTAGAGTCAACCTCCCCTGTAGGCACAACTGAGAAAATGGCGGAATGGTTGGCGCAAGCCCGATCAGATCTGACATTCCCACAAACTCATGGGGAACTTGCTGACGTCAATGTTGCGCATTGTCCTGAGCGAGTTTTACCTGGTCATGTAGTAAGAGAGCTAGTAGATAATGATAGGGTTATTGGTGGGCTTACTCGCAAGTGTTCTATGCGTTCAATTGAATTGTATAAGTCTTTTGTTCAAGGGGATTGTGTTGTTACCAACGCTAGAACTGCGGAAATGGCAAAATTAACGGAGAATAGCTGCCGTGATGTGCAGATTGCGTTTGCAAATGAATTATCTTTAATCTGTGATGACCTAGATATTGATGTTTGGGAGTTGATCAGGCTTGCGAATCGACACCCTAGAGTAAATATCTTACAACCAGGTCCTGGGGTTGGAGGTCACTGCATTGCAGTAGACCCTTGGTTTATAGTTGATAGTTGCCCAGAAAAGTCCAATATCATAAAGCAAGCTAGAATTACTAATGATTCAAAGCCTAATTATGTGACTAGCAAGATTACAAAACTTGCTAGTGGGATAGATGAGCCGACTATCGCTTGCCTTGGCTTATCATTTAAAGCTGATATTGATGACTTAAGAGAAAGTCCCGCGGTTCAAATAGTGAAAAAGCTGGCAACAGAACAGCTGGGGAAAATTATTGTAGTTGAGCCAAATATTAATATATTACCAGTAGATTTGAGTACTTTAAATATTGAGTTAGTAAATATCGAGCAAGCTATAGAACGGGCCAATATTATATCTGTCTTAGTTGACCATAAAGAGTTTAAACTTATCCAAAAGGATCAAGTGGAAAATAAAATAATCATTGATACAAAAGGTATTTGGCAATAATGAATATTAATGAAATTAGGATAGCCATTATTGGCCAAGGCTATGTAGGTTTGCCATTAGCTGTAGAGTTTGGAAAGAAATACGACACTATTGGTTTTGATATAAACGAAGTGAGGGTTCAAGAGCTGAACGAAGGAGTAGATTCTACTCTTGAATGCACATCAGAAGAGCTTTTATCTGCAAAATTGTTAAAATACACTAGTAAATTAGAAGAGATAGAAGACTACAATTTCTATATAGTAACAGTACCCACTCCAATTACGGATGAAAATACCCCAGATTTAAATCCTTTAATAAGGGCTTCAGAAGCGATAGCAAAAGTTATATCTCAAGGTGATACAGTAATTTATGAGTCGACAGTATATCCAGGTGCAACTGAAGAGGTCTGCCTCCCTATCATAGAGAAGTTATCAGGGCTGAAATTAAATGAAGGTTTTTTCGCAGGGTACTCGCCAGAGCGAATCAACCCTGGTGATAAAACCAATAGACTCACTACAATTATGAAAATAACCGCTGGGTCTACACCTAAGATAGCTAGTGTTATTGACAATCTTTATGCTTCGATTATAACAGCAGGTACACATAAAGCATCATCTATTAAAGTAGCAGAAGCCGCTAAAGTGATTGAGAATACTCAGCGTGATTTGAATATTGCAATTATCAATGAGTTTGCCAAGATTTTTAATAAGCTTGATATTGATACTGAAGAGGTTTTAAAAGCAGCAGGCACTAAATGGAACTTTTTACCATTTAAACCTGGTTTGGTTGGTGGTCACTGTATTAGTGTTGACCCATATTACCTAACCCATAAAGCGCAAGAGGTTGGTTACCGCCCTGAAGTGATTCTAGCGGGACGTCGTATTAATGACGGCATGGGAGAGTATGTTGCGACACAACTCGTTAAGAAGTTAGCGAGTAAAAAAATTCATATCGATGAAGCTAAAGTACTTATTTTAGGTTTTACTTTTAAAGGTGATTGCCCAGATGTGCGTAACACTAAGATTATTGATATCGTCAAAGAACTTAAAGATTTCAATATGGCGGTTGATGTTTATGATGGCTGGGCTTCTAGCGAAGAAGTGGGACATGAGTACGGTATAGATCTAATTGATGATTTAGAAGATGGAAAATACGATGCTGTGGTACTCGCCGTTGATCACAGTGAATTTAAAGATATGGGTGAAAGTAAGTTACGCGCTCTTGGGAAGTCTGAGCATGTTTTGTACGATGTAAAGCATGTGTTAGCGCCGAATGAATCAGATATCAGATTGTAAGGAGTTGAGAAAAATGAAAAAGTTTGCACTTATTGGCACCGCCGGTTACATCGCCCCTCGGCACCTCAATGCGATTAAAGATACTGGAAATGACTTAGTGGTGGCAATGGATGTTAATGACTCTGTTGGTATTATGGATATGCACTTTCCTGAGTCAGAGTTCTTTACTGAATTTGAAGACTTTGCTGCTTTTGTTGAAGACGAAGCTTTAAAAGGTAACAAGTTAGATTACATTTCTATTTGTTCACCAAACCACCTACATGCACCGCAAATGAAGTTTGCCCTTAAAAATGGTATTGATGTTATTTGTGAAAAACCATTGGTATTAACTTCTTCGGATATTGATATTTTAAAGCGGTATGAAGAAAAGTATGGTGCAAAAGTAAACAGTATTCTTCAGCTTCGTTTGCACCCTTCAATTGTCGCACTGCGTGAAAAAGTACAAAGTGCTCCTAAAGATGAAGTGTTCGATGTTGAGCTAACTTACATGACATCTCGTGGTAAATGGTACCTTAAGTCTTGGAAAGGAGTAAATGAGAAGTCTGGTGGTGTTGCCTCTAATGTAGGTGTGCACTTCTTTGATATGCTGCACTTTATATTTGGTGATATTAAAACCAATGAAGTCCATTATAAAGATGAGCAAACAGTTTCAGGATACTTAGAGTATGAGCGCGCACGTGTTAAGTGGTTCCTGTCAATTGATGCGAATAACCTTCCAAAGAATGCGGTACAAGGTGAAAAGAAAACTTATCGTAGCATTGTGATTGGTGATGAAGAGCTTGAATTCTCGGGTGGTTTTACTGATTTACACACGCAAAGCTATGAAAATGTGCTTGCAGGCAACGGTTATGGCTTGGAAGAAAATAGAACTGCAATCGAAACGGTTGAAAAAATTCGTGACCAAAAAATTGTTGCAAATCCTGAGCATTATCATTTTCTGATGTCAAAATTACTTTAAGTCAAAGATAGAGCGAGTAACTATATGGGCTTTATGAAGCATGAAACTGCGATTGTTGATGATGGTGCGGTTATTGGTGATGAGTCACGTGTTTGGCATTGGGCACATGTTTGTGGTGGAGCTCAAATTGGTAAAGGCGTATCACTGGGGCAAAATGTATTTGTTGGCAATAAAGTAACTATCGGTGATAAATGCAAAATACAAAATAACGTTTCAGTTTACGATAATGTACATCTTGGAGAAGGCGTTTTCTGTGGACCAAGCATGGTGTTTACCAATGTTTATAATCCCCGCTCTTTGATAGAACGTAAAGATGAATATCGTGACACTATCGTAAAAAAAGGCGTAACATTGGGGGCTAACTGTACCGTTGTTTGTGGTATTACGATTAACGAGTATGCATTTATTGGTGCGGGTACTGTTGTTAATAAAGATGTAAAATCATTTGCATTGATGGTTGGTGTGCCAGCAAAACAGATTGGTTGGATGAGTGCTTATGGTGAAGCTCTAGATTTGCCTCTTACTGGTAACGCGACGACGGTTTGTCCATTTACCAATGAAACTTATGTGCTTGATGGTGAAACTCTTACTCGCTTAGAAGATAAATAGTCATGCAATTTATAGATTTAGCTGCACAGTATCAGCATTTAAAAGAAGAGATAGACAAACGCATTAAAACGGTTCTAAGCCATGGTAAATATATTATGGGGCCGGAAGTATTTGAGTTAGAAGCTAAGTTAGCTGAATACGTGGGTGTTAAACATGCGATTACCTGCGCTAATGGTACTGATGCATTAACACTTTGTATGATGGTGTTAGATATTAAAAAAGGGGATGCAGTTTTCTGTCCCACTTTTACTTTCTTTGCAACAGCGGAAGCAGTTTCATTTGCAAGTGCAACTCCTGTTTTCGTTGACTCTGATGAGCAAACATTTAACATTTGTCCAGCTGCATTAGAGAAACAAATCATCAATGTTATCGAAGCCGGTAAGTTAAAGCCAAAAGCTATCATTGCTGTTGACTTGTTTGGTTTACCTGCCAATTACCCTGAAATTGAACGTATAGCGGCTAAGTATAACCTAAAAGTAATAGAGGATGCTGCACAGGGTTTTGGCGGTTCAATTAATGGTAAGAAAGCGGGTAGCTTTGGTGACATTGCTACGACTAGTTTCTTTCCCGCTAAACCATTAGGCTGTTATGGTGATGGAGGTGCGCTATTTACCAATAATGATGAATATGCAGCGTTATTACGCTCTTATCGTGTTCATGGAAAAGGTACGGACAAGTACGATAATATACGTATTGGAATGAACTCTCGCCTAGATACAATACAAGCAGCGATACTTTTGGAGAAATTGTCCGCTTTTCCTCAAGAGTTAATTAGTCGGAATAGAGTGGCTGATAAGTATACAAGTGAGCTTGAGAGTGTATACAAAACGCCGCTGGTGCCAAAGGGGTATACGAGTTCTTGGGCTCAATATACTCTTATAGTAGAGGATAGGTCCTTAGAAATCGCGAAGTATAGGGAGCTAGGTATACCAACAATGGTGTACTATAGAACTTGCATGCATGAGCAAACCGCTTTTTATAAACTGGGCTATAAGAGGGGGGATTTTCCAATAGCAGAGCGTCTTTCCGACACTGTTTTTAGTCTGCCTATGCATGGGTATATGTAATGTTACGTAGTATTGCTGCTGTACTATCTGCAACAACACTCAGTCAAGTTTTACTTATTATATCTTCACCATTGTTATCTAGGCTTTATACTCCCGTTGATTTTGGAATTTACATATTTACCATGACGGTTGTGGCTGTTATTAGCCCTTTGGTAATGCTCCGCTTAGAAAATGCGATAGTTGTTGCGGAAATACCTCATATAGCAGGCTTGAAAAAAGTATGTTTGTTCCTGTCTATACTTTGGTTTTTGATTTCTTTTGTCTTCGTCGCTTTCTTTGGCGATGAGATAATAAGCCTTTCAGGCCAAAAGAACGAAGTGTTGTTTGCTTACTTTATTCCCCCTATATTAACTTTGACTTGTTTGACAAATGTCACTTTGAATATGGCAATAGTCAAGGCTAGCTTTAAATGCATTGGGAAAAATAAGGTGATAATCTCAATTTCGACTATTCTCTCTCAGATTATACTAGGCTTTTGGGGTGTTGGTGCTAATGGTTTATTACTAGGGGCTTTGCTAGGTATGCTACTTGGCGTGGCTTACATGTGGTCTTTTATGAAATGTGAGCCCAAGGAGGAAATTGATTTAAGCAGTATTTACGCTATGCTTAAGAAATACAGTAACTTTCCTAAGTTTGATGTGCCATCTTCGTTATTTAATTTGCTATCTCTTCAATTACCAAATTTGTCTTTAGGTAAATTAACCAACTCTCAAATTCTAGGGTATTTTTCATTTACTTCACGTGTAATGCTAATGCCGATAAATTTAATTTCTCAGTCTGTAGGTGTGGTTTTTAAAAAGCAAGCTATTGTAGCAAAGAAAGAAGGGTCAATTAGAAAGCTATTTTTTAAAGTGTCTTTTTCTCTTTTTGTTCTAGGTTTGATACCATTCTCATTGCTTCTATTCTTTGGGGCCGAAATATTTGAATTTGTGTTTGGCAATGCTTGGAAAGAATCTGGTGTATATGCAACTATATTGGTTCCTATGTTGTTTTTCAAGTTCATAGTCAGTCCAGTGAGTTTTGTTTTATATATATTTGAAAAGCAAAAGTTAGATATGCTATTACAATTGGCCTACCTACTATCTACTACGATTTCCATTATTTTACTATGGAGAGGAATTGATATTATCCAAATGCTGTATATTTACTCCTTGGGAGGCTCACTGATATATATACTCTATTGGATAGTATGTTTTCGTTTAACTGAAGGTAAATGACACGTATATTATGTTCGGATTTATATTTAATAAGCTATCTCGATCTATTAAAGAAACTAAAGATTATCAAACGCCAATAAAACTAAAAATGGCTTTGCTACAAAAGGTTACTCGTAATAGGTCGGTACCTTGGCCTGTTCATCATACATCTATAGTGACTGGCTGGGAAAATGTTTCTATTGGAATAGATGTTAACCCTGGTTATATGCCAGGGTGTTATATACAAGGGATTGGTAAGATTAAGATTGGGAACTACACGCAAATTGCTTCGAATGTCGGTATTATTTCTGCTAACCATGATTTGAATGATACAAGGGTCCACTACCAGAAGGAGACAGCAATTGGTGAGTACTGTTGGATTGGTATGAACTCAGTTATACTGCCTGGAGTTACTCTTGGCGATCATACAATTGTAGGCGCAGGCTCAGTGGTGACTAAGTCATTTGCTGATGGTTACTGCGTAATTGCAGGTAATCCTGCAAAAAAAATCCGCAATATGGAAAGGCATGAAGTAATAAAGTTTACTAATCAGCATCTTTATATAGGTTATGAAAAAATAGAAAAATGAAAAAACTAATCACAGTTATTGGTGCTAGGCCCCAATTTGTAAAAGCCGCGGCATTCAGTTCAGCGCTTAAAGAAAAATCCACGATTGAGCATATATTAGTTCATACAGGGCAGCACTACGATTATCAAATGTCGAAGATTTTTTTTGAACAGCTAGATATTTCGAAGCCTCAGTATAGTCTATCTTGTGGAGGAGGTAGTCATGCTGAAAACACGTCTAAGATGATGGTGGGACTAGAAGAAATATTTATAAATGAAGCTCCTGATGCTGTGTGCGTTTTCGGTGATACCGACAGCACGCTAGCGGCTGCTATAACAGCCAAAAAATTGTGTATTCGATTGATTCATGTCGAGGCAGGTTTGAGGTCTTTTAATAATAATATGCCAGAGGAAATAAACCGAATTGTGACGGATAGGGTATCAGATTTACTTTTTACATCTTCAAATGAAGGTGTTAGCAACCTCATTGATGAAGGGATTGATGGTAGTAAGATTAGAGACTATGGTGATATAATGTACGACTGCTATTTGTCGTATAGAAATTTTTTCACTAAGCCAAGTATTGTAATAGAAGATAGATATTGCCTTCTAACATTGCATCGACAAGAGAATACTGACGACGCGAAAATTCTTAGAAAAAGGATTGAACAAGTTAATGCTTTGTCTCGAAGCATTCGTGTCGTATTTCCTGTTCACCCAAGAACGAAGAAATTAATTGAAGAGTGTAATATTGAACTTCACGCCAATGTACTAGTTGTTGACCCAATGGGATATTTCGAATTTGGTTGGCTTATTGAGCACTCTGAATTTATTGTAACTGATAGCGGTGGTTTGCAAAAAGAAGCTTACTTTGCAGGGAAATTCTGTTTCACTTTACGTAATGAAACAGAGTGGGTTGAGTTGACGAATAGAAGTTTCAATGTTCTCGTACAAACGCAAGATAGTATCGATTTAGAGCATATTGTTGATATCCCTGAAAGCTCATCTATCTATGGTGTTGGTGATACATCTAAGAAGATAGCCGACTTCTTGGAGGAAAACCTATGATTGAATGTCGAAAATGTGTATTGACCTCTGAAATAGAGGATATTGAATTTGATGATGATGGAGTGTGTTCATATTGTAGAAAAATCGAAATTGAGATTTCTAGATACGACGTGAGTGACAAGTCCCAAAAATTAGAACTCATTTTCAATGAAATAAGGAATAAATCAAATAGCTCTGAATATGACTGTATTATAGGGGTTAGCGGAGGTGTTGATTCTAGTTATTTGGTATACTTGGCCGTTGAAAATGGAATAAACCCTTTACTTGTTCATGTTGATACTGGTTGGAATACTAAAGAGTCAGTTAGTAACATAAATAAGATTGTTAATAAATATGATTTAGATCTATATACTCATGTTATTGATTGGAATGAGATGGCGAAACTCCAAGAAGCATTTTTTGCTTATAAAATTCTAGACTGTGATATCCCTCAGGACCACGTGTTTCCTCCTGTACTTCACATGCTTGCAAGTAAATTTGGGATTAAGAGCATTTTGAGTGGGCACAACATTTGGACTGAGTTTACTTTACCTAGAAACTGGTCCATGAATAGTGATGACAAAATGTTTATTTCAAGTGTATTTGAAAGCTATACTGGAGAAAAGCTAAAGAAATATCCAACCTACTCAAAGTTGAAGAAGTTCTACTATAAAAAAATCAAGAATATTAAAGATTACCGACCACTGTATTTTGTTGATTACAATCAGTTTTCAGTTCAAGAAATATTGAAAGATGAATTCGATTGGAAGGATTATGGTGGTAAGCATTTTGAAAGTAAATTAACTAAGTATTTTCAAAGTTACTATTTGTATAATTATTTCGGTATCGATAAGAGAAAAGCTCACTTGTCAAATTTGATACAAACAGGACAGATTGAGAAAGAAGATGCATTAGAAATTTTGAAAGAAAAGCCATATGATGAAAGTATAGTTAACAACGAAAAATTTGTAGCTGATAAGCTTGGTTATAGTGTAGAAGGTTTTCGCAAACTTATAGGTAGCAAAACACTTTCTTCAGCAATAAAAAGTGACTTTGATACTATATTCTACAAGCTATATAGGAAGTTTTCGTGAATATTGTAATAGTTGATTATGGCTGTTCCAACATCAAATCTGTTCGGAATGCACTGAGCTATATAGGGTTTGACTCTATTGTTAGTAATGAAGTAAGAGATGTTTTTAGTGCTGATATAATAATTCTTCCAGGGGTTGGGAGTTATGATGTGGCGATTTCATCGCTGAAAGCTAATGGCTTAGATATTTGTATACGTAATAAGGTATCTTCAGGGACCCCAATTATAGGTATTTGTCTCGGCTTTCAACTTCTTTTTGAAGGCTCAGAAGAGGGGAAGCTTCAAGGGCTTTCTATTGAGAAAGGCTTCTTTAGAAGGTTTGAGTCGAAAAAAGTAAATATGGGGTGGCGGAGTATATCCGGATGTTCCCCGTTGACTACAATGATTGATAAACCTAGGTATTATTTTGTCCACTCTTATTATCTGCCTTCTACTTTCAAGTCTGAAGAGGATCTTATTTCTCAGTATAATGGTGAGGACTTTGTGTGCGGTGTATCTAGGGGGAATGTTTTTGGAGTTCAGTTTCATCCTGAGAAAAGCCACAAATATGGCCTGAAATTACTGAAGAATTTTATTGAGTTACATAAATGAAGCGAATAATTCCTAATGTATTGTATCAAGGTAATTATGCTGTTAAGGGACGAAAATTCGACAAGCATAAGTACGTTGGTGATCTACTAAATACTGTAAAACTATTTAATGAACTAGAAGTTGATGAACTTATTATATCCAATATTGGAGACACTATCGATTTTGAATTATTAGATAAAGTTGCTGAGCAGACTTTTATGCCTTTGACTTATGCTGGGAATATCGACAGCCTCAATATAGCAAAGAAAGTGATTAAATCCGGTTTTGAGAAAGTAGCTCTAAATAGTTTATATTTTTCTGATCTAGATGAAATGAATCGAATTATTGACACTTTAGGCTCGCAAAGTGTGAGTTTGGTTATTAATGTGCAGAGAGACTTTTTTGGTCGCTACTATGTTGCATATAACAAGCTCAGAACTCGTGTGAAAGATCTGGAACATATTCTAGATGTTCTCTCTAGGATAGATGTAGGCGACATGATATTTAACTCAGTTTCTTATGAGGGTATTGATGGTGGGCCAGATGTAAAACTTGTTAAAATGTTAGATAGTCGCAGTTTTAAAGCGCTTATCCATTACTCTGGCGGTGTTAATCACCAAACGGATTTTGAGATCATAAGAAGCACATCCTTGGATGGCGTGGTATGCGGTAGAGCATTTGTCTTTAAGGGGAAGCACGATGCGGTTCTCATCAATAAGCCTAAATTTTCTTAATCTCTTCCTCTACCCAGTGGTTTGGTTGCATATAATGCTAACTAGATTTTTGGGTTTTTATAAAGTTTCGTGTATTTTGTCAAAGCACGTGATTTTTGGAGAACAGTTAAGATACCTGTATTATAAAAGTCAACTTAATAGCCTTGGTAATAAAGTTAAGTTTTCGTATGGGGTTATTCTAACTGACAAGAATATTTCTATTGGCGATAACGTAAGGTTTGGTGTTAATACAACTATAGCCTCTTGTTCATTTGGTAATGATGTACAAGTAGCACAGCACTGTCATTTTCTGTCCGGCAGACACCAACATTTTCACCATAACCTATCAAATCCGCAAGGCTTAGTATCTATAAGACTTGAAGATAATATTTGGGTCGGCTGTGGTTCTATAGTGATGAGTGACGTTGGCAGTAACTCAGTAATAGGGGCTGGCTCTGTAGTTACTAAGTCAATCTACAGGGACTCTGTGGTAGCTGGTGTACCAGCCAAAGGAATAAAATGAAGATATTACTAGTGAATTATCATTACCACCCAAGTAAAACAGTAGCTGCCGCTCGAGTGTCTTTCTGGGCTAAAACGCTCTCAAAAAAACATGAAGTCTACGTATTGACTAATGAGAAGAGTTGTGCGGCTCAATATGACGAAAAAGTAAAATGTATAGGTCATATTTTTAAGTCTTTCCCTAGTTCTATTAATTTTTTTTGGGGTTTCAATATTCTTTATTCACTACTTACCAATATTAGGCGCTATGACTGTATTCTTTTGTCTGGAAGTCCATTTTTATATTTTTGGGTAACACCTATACTAAGGTTGTTTTCAAAAAAAATCATTTTAGACTATCGTGATCCTTATGCTCAAAACCCTCTTCATCCAAAGGGGAGAATTATTAACTATGTTCGAAGTACCTTTGAAAAGATTGTTAATTTTTGTGCGACAGACGTTATTACAGTGAATAGGGTTTGTGCTAATCTCATTTACGCAAAAGATGTGAAAGTAATTGATAATGGCTTTGATAATACTCAGTTTGACATTGTGAATGAGAAATATATTGATTACGACTCGCCTATTAGTTTTTTCTATGGAGGAAAGTTCAGTACAAGTAGGAGTATTGAGCCTCTTTTACGATATTTAGGTGAAAAAGCAAAGCTAAATTTGTATAGCCCTGACTCCATATCACATCCGCACATTAATAATTACGGACTAGTTTCTTATAAAGAGTTTATTGAAAACGCGATGCAGTATGATATTGCTATTTTATTAGTCGCTGGGTTTGACTTTGAGAGTACAACTAAATTATTTGACTATATGGCTATGCGTAAACCGATTGTGATTATCTCTGCTACAGGGAAAGTATCTTCTGTTATGTTAGAGTATCTTTCTGATTATCCGTTTTTACTTTGGAATAGCGAAATGGACTTTGGACATTCGCTTCAGAATTTGCTCCATGCTCATAATCGATTTATATATGAAGAGTTTGATGTTAGCCGGTATAGCCGCACTAGTACTACAAAGTTATTGGAGCTATTGATTGAAAGTTAAAGTAGTCGGTCCCTATTCTGGTCAGATTGGTGGGGTGGCAAGCTATATGTCACGACTTGTTGGTAATGAGAAGATAGATGAAATATATGATCCATATACTGGTGTTGTATATGAGCTGCAAGCAACAGGTAAATATAAAGTAAAAAAAACCATAAATAGAGTTTTTCGATACTTATATATAGCCAGATTTTGTCGTTATGAGTTCAGTGAAGTTGTGTTTTTGAACTTCTCAACAATTAAAACTCTCATTCTTGAATTTATATTAGGTAAGGCTAGCAATCGAAGGTATATCTTCCATAATGGCAACCCAACTGAAGTGAATATGCTTCTTTTATATAAATTTCTATTTTATATTAAAAGCATAAGGATACTTTCCTTAACCGAAAATCATGTAAGCGAATTCCATCGAAAGTTTGGTGTCATTACTTGTAAGGATATTGTGTATATTGCTCCCAATGTGACATTTTCGCTGCCAGTGAAAAAATCTGATATCCTTATCGCAGGCTACGCAAAAAAACTATATAACATAGATACCTTTTTAGAATCAGTACTAGCGCAATACGATTTATTTCGAGATATTAGTATATCAGTGGTTTTGTATGGTGAGCCAGAGATCACAGTTCACGAAAAGATAATATCTATTGCTAACAAACTAAGCAATGTAACTGTATATAGTGAAATGAAGGAAGATAAGTTTCTTTTTCTATTGGCTGAGCATAAAGTTTACTTCAGGCCTACAACTATGGATTCATACGGTTTTACAATACAAGACGCAATGAGCTTAAATTGCTTATCATATTGCTCTTCAGTCATTTCTAGACCCTTTGGATCTAAGGTTTTTAACTTGCCTATAGATAAAGAAGTCATGGGGTATTTAGCCAGTATGGTAAATAACTATGGAATCAATACTAAGGAATTAGAAAGCACTAAACCAGATGGATTTAGTATCGGTAACTATATATGATATCTTCTTTGTCTCTATTTTTTCCGCATTTCGGTCTCTACTACATACCCCATTATATATTTGCTCTTCTATATGCATTGTTTAACTTTAATTTCAGTTTAAATAAAGAGAAACTACTGCTCCTATGCGTTTTCTTCTGTTTTTTTCTGATGTTTCTTTTTTTGGATGTTGCATTTTATGGCGCTTCTTTTTATGAGTTAAGGGAATATCTAAAAGTTGTTATAGTTGTTTTGTTTTTTTTTATAAAGCCAGTCGACATCAGTAGATTTTTGAAATTTCTTGTGATTTTCTTGTCAGTCTATTTCGTGATGGTTATCACTAATTATATTTATGGGGTAGGAAGTTATGGCTTGTATTCTCTTTATCTATTCCCTGGCATGGAAAGCTTAGGTGATGTAGCTTATTCTAGACATATAGGTCTTTTAGGAAACCCCAATCACACTGCGTTATTTTATGCTATTTCTTTTTTGATAATTTACGGATCACGAGATCTGATAGGTTTGAATAAATTTCTCGTGTATTTTGTTTTGTTGTCCCTTATTGCATTTCTGTATTTAACCCTTTCAAGGACGGTGATTCTCTCCTTTATACTTGTGTTCTTTATGTATAATACATCTTTGAAAAATAGCCTTGTTATTTCGGTATTTTTTTCATTTTTTGTTTTATTTGCTGATATCCCGTCATTAGTTGAAAGATTTTCATCGTTAAGCTCTTTTATCGCGAGATTATCAAATTGGGATGTTATTCTCGAAGAATACAACTTAAAGATGCTCTTTTCAGGAATACCAATTACTAAGCTTAACATGGCTTTTGACTCTGAATACCTCCTAGTGTTTGTTCGCCATGGGATTTTTGTATTAATAGCCCTTTTAATGCTTCATTTTACTTTTATATATCAAGCCATCGTGCATCGTGTTTTTTGTGTAGCGATGTTGCATTCTTTATTATTGCTTTGTGCAGTATCGATGGCAACCTTTTCAGATCCAAGAATTCTATTTATATCTTTGCTTTATACCCTTGGGAAATTAAATTATGCGACAAATACTGCAAAATCTGAGTAACGGTGAGACTACTCTCGTTGATGTACCCTGTCCCCAATCCAAGTTGGGCAATATCTTGATTTCAACATCTAAAACACTTGTTTCAGCGGGAACCGAAAGAATGTTGATTGACTTCGGTAAAGCTAATTTTATTGATAAAGCATTACAACAACCAGATAAAGTTAAGATGGTTTACGATAAGGTTAAGACCGATGGATTGTTGACTACAATAGACACAGTAAAATCTAAACTAGATCAGCCTTTGACTCTGGGTTATTGTAATGTTGGTAAAGTGTTAGATTCAGGTTGCACTGAATTTGATACAGGCAGTAGAGTTGTATCTAACGGGAACCATGCCGAAGTTGTACGAGTTCCTAGAAATCTATGTGCCCGTGTGCCGGATAATGTGTCCGATGAAGAAGCATCATTTACTGTTTTAAGTGCAATCGCGCTGCAAGGGATTCGCCTTGTTAAACCTACATTAGGGGAGTGTGTAGTAGTTACCGGTCTGGGATTAATTGGCTTAATTACGGTTCAGTTGCTGAAGGCAAATGGTTGTCGGGTTCTTGGGATAGATTTCGATTCTTCGAAATGTAATTTGGCACGAATGTTAGGAGCGGAAGTAGTAGATTTATCACAGGGTGTAGACCCAATAAGAGTTGCTGAAGTTTTTTCTCGTGGGCGTGGTGTAGATGCTGTAATCATTACTGCTTCAACTAAGTCAAATGAACCAGTATCTCAAGCCGCGACAATGTGTCGAAAACAGGGACGCATTGTACTTGTGGGTGTCGTTGGCTTAGAGCTTTCACGTTCCGACTTCTTTGAAAAAGAACTCACATTTCAAGTGTCATGTTCTTACGGTGCGGGACGTTATGATAGTGATTATGAA
>NZ_MCWZ01000003.1:19603-19892 GCF_002877365.1 Vibrio sp. 10N.261.55.A7 | reverse complement strand
GATTATGAAGAAAAAGGTATCGATTATCCAGTAGGTTATGTTCGTTGGACTGAGCAACGAAATTTTGAAGCTGTTTTAGATATGATGTCTTCTGGTGTACTTGATGTTAAACCTTTGATTACACATCGCTATTCGATTCGTGACTCGATAGAGGCATATAAACAGCTTGATGATCGAGCTACTCTAGGGATTGTTCTCGACTATCCAGGTGATGATTTAGATAGACTGCAGAAGCGAGTCGTAGATATTTCTCAAGATATCCAAACTAATTATGTAAAGTCTGATGCGA
>NZ_MCWZ01000003.1:990-18918 GCF_002877365.1 Vibrio sp. 10N.261.55.A7 | reverse complement strand
ATGCGATTTGTACTTTCGTGGGAGCAGGGAATTATGCTTCACGCGTTCTCTTTCCTGTATTCAAGAGTTCTGGTGCGAAGTTAAATACCGTCGTAACAAGCGGCGGAGTGAGTGCCATTCATCATGGGAAAAAACATGGTTTTTTGAAAGCATCGACAGATTTTTCAGAAGCGATGGTAGATAAAATTACGAATACAGTAGTTATTGCAACTCAGCATAATCTTCATGCAGAACAGACGATTAGTGCTTTAAGGGCTGGTAAGAATGTTTTTGTAGAAAAACCGTTAGCCCTAAATGAAGGTGAAGTTGACGCCATTGTTAGCCTTTACAATGAACTTGAAGATAAACCTCGTCTTATGGTTGGTTACAATCGTCGCTTTGCACCACAGATTATTAAAATGAAGACGCTTCTTTCTTCAGTATCAGGACCTAAGACTTTTATAATGACGATGAATGCAGGCCACATTCCTGCTGATCACTGGACACAGGACCTTAACATCGGTGGTGGGCGCATAATTGGTGAGGCTTGTCATTATATCGACCTAATGCGTCACTTAGTGGGTTCTAAAATTACCGGTTTTACTGCTATGTGCATTGGAGAAGCTCCTGGCGTAGCTGTTCGAGAGGATAAAGCGAGTATTACACTTTCATTCGAAGATGGATCCATCGGTACTATTCACTATTTTTCAAATGGCGGTAAGGCTTTCCCCAAAGAACGAATTGAAGTATTTGCTAATGATGCAGTACTTCAGCTTGATAACTTTCGAAAATTGATAGGATTTGGCTGGAAAGGCTTTTCAAAAAATAAGTTAATCTCTCAGGATAAAGGTCAAGAAAATTGTAGCCAAGCTTTTGTTGAGAGTATTCGTCAAGGTAAACCCTCACCAATACCATTCGAAGAGATAATTGAAGTTGCGCGGGTTAGTTGTCAAGTCGCAGAGAGCTTAAAATAGACTATATAGAGTTGGGGGCTAGTTTAGTCCCTTTATTAATATGAATAAATTAACTAGATTATTTTATACGGTCCGACATTTGAGACCAATTCAAATTTTCAACCGACTTTATCGAAAGTTAAATTACACTCCCCGCCTTAGGAATATACAAATAAGCAAATCTGTCCCTAAAGCCGAATGGATTCGCTGTGAATTTTTGGCATCCTCCTATAGAGACGGTCAGTTTTCTTTTTTGAATGAGGTTTCAAATTTAACACATTGGAATGACGAGAACCAGTCTAAGTTGTGGCTCTATAATCTGCATTATTTCGATGACTTAAATGCATTAGGTGCAATTGAAAGGCAAGTTATTCATGTAAATTTGATTAACAAATGGGTTGCTGAAAACCCTGTTGGTGTAGGTAATGGGTGGGAGCCGTACCCATCTTCATTAAGAATAGTAAACTGGATAAAATATTTCCTTTGTTTTGACTTACCCACTAGTGGTTATGATGAAAGTTTATATCAACAAGCCCACTACTTACGGCATAATATTGAATATCATTTACTTGGAAATCATTTGTTTGAGAATGGAAAAGCATTGGTTTTTGCAGGATGTTACTTCGATGATTTACGTTCAAAAGAGTGGTTGCTGAAAGGCTTGAGAATCCTAGATAGGGAAATCCCAGAACAAATATCAGAAGATGGGAGTAACTTTGAGCTTTCTCCTATGTACCATAATATTATATTGGCTGATATGTTGGACCTTTATAATCTGGCATTAACATTTGGTCATGAAGAGTTGTTGGCTCGTAAGGGTTATTGGAAGCAATTAATCAAAAAAATGTTATGTTATTCATCAAGTATGAATCATCCAGATGGTGATGTTTCTTCGTTTAATGATTCTGCTACAGGGGTGTCTGGTAGGACCAGTGACTTGGTTGAATATGCTGGTAAGCTTGATATTACGTATCAGAGGTGTGAAGAGCTAGTCGATACTTTATGTTATAAGCATTACTCTGACGCTGGTTATGTAGTCGTTAATGCTAAAAACTTGAAAGCTATCTTGGATGTTGCGAAAATAGGCCCTGATTATATTCCTGGTCATGGTCATGCTGACACGTTGAGTTTCGAAGCCAGCCTCTATGGCTATAGGGTATTTGTTAATAGCGGCACAGGTGTTTATGGTGTCAGTGAAGAGCGTTTAAATCAACGTAAGACAGCAGCACATAATACCGTTGAAGTTGATGGCTTTGATTCTTCAGAGGTATGGGGAGGATTTCGAGTCGCTCGTAGAGCTAATCCAACCTTGAAATCCATTCAGCAAGGAAAGTCATCACTACTAGTATCTGCTTCCCATGATGGTTATAAAAGACTAAAAGGCAAGGTCATCCACCATAGAGAGTGGAGCTTTTCTGCGTCTGAGCTATCAATAACAGACAGGTTGCTTGGTGAAGTAGAGTCTGCTTTCGCATTTTTACATATACACCCAGATATTATGGTCACGAGTAGTACGCATAATGTATTGTTGACGTTACCTAACTCTCGCAAAGTGATAATTGAAAGTGATTGCCGGGTCAAGGTATTAGACTCTATGTGGTATCCAGAGTTTGGTAAGTCGATTAGAAATAAGAAGCTTATCTATCCAATAGCTAATCAATCTTTAACAATTACAGTGAAATACTAATGAAAATTTTAGTTTTATCTTTTTACTATACTCCGGATTTATCTGCTGGCTCATTTAGAACTTCAGCTCTAATAGATGAGTTGAGCAAAATGGACATTGATATAGATGTAGTTACAACTTTACCCAATCGCTATGCGTCATTAAAGTCTAATGCAGCTCAATCAGAAAAAAATGATAATCTATCAGTTTACAGATTGGAACTACCTTCTCATAAGAGTGGTATGCTAGATCAGATTGTTTCTTTTTTTAGCTTTTATAGACAAGTTTCACAGCTAGTTAAGAAAGAAAAATATGATCTTGTGTATGCTACAAGCTCCCGGCTTTTCACTGCATTTTTAGGTACACGCGTGGCCAGGAGCAAGTCTATTCCTATTTACCTTGATGTTAGAGACATTTTTCTAGATACGTTATCTGATGTATTGAATCCTAAGCTATTTAGAATGATTTCCCCTTTTTTATCTCTTATAGAGAACTATACATTCAATAACGCAAGTCATATTAATTTGGTGTCACGAGGTTTTGAGGAATACTTTAAATCTAAATTTAGGTGTAAATCGTATTCCTTTCTGACTAATGGTATTGACAGTGAATTTATGGGTATAGACTTTTCTAAAGTTGAAGTACTAAATAAAAAAACTGTTTTATACGCAGGGAATATTGGTGAAGGGCAAGGTTTACATACTATATTACCATCATTAGCTAGAAACTCACCGGATTATCAATTCAAGGTGATCGGTGACGGCAGTAGGAAAGTCGAACTTGTCAAATCGTGTCAAAGTCTAAGTAATGTAGTAATACTCCCACCTATAATTCGTTCACAACTAAATAAGGAATATAAAAATGCAGATGTTTTGTTCCTTCATTTAAACGATTATGATGCTTTCAAGAAGGTCCTGCCATCAAAGCTTTTTGAATATGGGGCAACAGGCAAACCGATTCTCGCAGGTGTATCTGGTTATGCTGCAAAGTTTTGTAATGAGGAGTTGTTGAATACTGAAGTTTTTAGCCCGAGTAATCATATAGAGGCTTCCAATTGTTTAAGGAGGCTCTCGTTGAACGTAACAGACAGAACAATGTTTATCAAAAAATTTCAGCGTAACCAAATAATGAGAAAATTGTCTGAATCTGTCTATCGTATGGTGTAGAGAAATGAGAATATTAATAACTGGATCTGGTGGCTTCTTAGGGGCTTCGTTAGTGCCTGAAATCCCAGAAAAGTATAACTTAGTTTTTGTTGATAGAAACGAGTCAAACATTTCAAAATCAGAGCGATTTTCATTCTATCAAGAAAATATTCATAGCACATCAGATTACACTGAGAGCTTGAAAGGGGTCGAGTGTATTATCCACTGCGCAGCCCGTGTTCATGTTATGAATGATGGATCTAATAGCCCGTTAAATGATTATAGAGAAGTAAATACGGCTGGTACACTTAATTTAGCAAAACAAGCTGTTGAATCGGGTGTAAAGCGTTTTATTTTTATTAGTAGTATCAAAGTTAATGGGGAGTTATCCAAACCAGGTAAACCATTTAGATATGATGACCCTCGTGCACCTAAAGACTGTTATGGGCAGTCGAAGTCAGAAGCTGAAGAACAGCTATTAGACTTAGCTATAAAAACTGGGTTAGAAGTTGTGATTATTCGCCCTACATTAGTTTATGGTGTCGGTGTTAAAGCCAATTTTGCCTCACTGATGAAATTTGTATCTAGAGGTTTTCCTACTCCATTCGGCTGCCTTACGCATAATGCTCGGAGCTTAGTTTCGGTTAGGAATCTAGTGGATTTGATCATTACGTGTATAGAGCATACCAACGCTGTCAATCAAGTGTTTCTTGTATCAGATGATCATGATATTTCTACATCTGAAATGGTGAAGAAGATGAGCGAGGCTCTAGGAAAGTCTTCTTGCCATTTTTTGGTTCCATTATGGAGCCTTAAACTAGTTGGTAAATTACTCAAAAAGGAAGATGTAATAAGACGTTTAACAGGTTCCTTACAAGTCGATATTAATCATACGAAAAAAACACTGGATTGGGAGCCTCCTCAAACCTTGAAAGATGGATTTAAGGAAACTGCAAGTTATATTTTGGCATTACAAGGTAAAAATAAATGATTCGCATAATTGATATTATAATGTCTTTCTTAGGTTTGCTATTTCTTTGGCCTGTAATACTAGTTGTTACTATTATTGGAATATTTGATACTGGTTCACCCATTTTTATACAAGAGCGAGTAGGCCGTAACAAAAAACCTTTCAAGCTAATAAAATTTCGTACTATGTCACTTGAAACTAAATCGGTTGCAAGCCATTTAGCAAATAACACATCGATCACTAGACTAGGTGTGTTTTTACGAAAAAGCAAAATCGATGAACTACCGCAGCTAATCAATGTCTTAAAAGGAGATATGAGCTTAGTTGGTCCTCGCCCCAACCTTTATAATCAAGAAGAACTTATTAAAGAGCGTGATGCACTAGGGGTCTATGAAGTTTTGCCTGGTGTTACAGGTTTAGCTCAAGTGAAAAATATCGATATGTCTACTCCTGTTTTGCTGGCCAACACAGATAAACAGATGATTGATACATTGACTGTCATCGTCTATTTTAAGTATATTGCGATGACTGCAATAGGTAGTGGCAGTGGAGATGCTGTAAAGTAATTATTTCAGTGAGTCTTCTTAGAGACAATCAAAACTAACGCCAGTACAATACTGGCGTTAGTTTTATTAAGAGTATTATAATGGCTAGGCTTAATTTTTTTTGGAATTTGTCACGAGTGCACAAGCGCTTAATCAGTGTCTTTATTGATATAGTTTTTATTGTGGTTTCGTTTCATGCGGCATATTGGACACGAATAGGACATATAAAGCCTTTAGATGATGTATCAACGCAGTATGTTGTGTTGGGGACCTTAGTAGTTACTATTCTAGCTTATACTAAACTTGGCTTGTATCGAGCTGTATTACGTTATTTAACGTTTCACGCATTGGCGGTTGTTAGCATTGGAACCGCCATATCAGCGGCAGCGGTGGCAATTCTTGCTTTCTATCTCGATGCATCTGTACCTCGTTCTGTCCCTATTATTTATGGAGCTTTCCTTTGCTTATTAAGCGGCGGCTCAAGACTTGTTATAAGAGTGCTGGTCTCGGAAATAGGTAGTAAAGGGAAGACAAATGTTTTGATTTATGGTGCCGGAGCAGCAGGGCGCCAATTGGCTTTAGCGTTAAGATCGTCCGAGACTCATAGAGTAATTGGTTTTATTGATGAAGATAGAACTTTAGAAAACACTATTATTATGGGGCTCAAAGTAAAAGATATTAGTCGAGCTGATAGCTTAGTTGAAAAACACAGCGTTAACCAAGTATTACTTGCAGTGCCAAGTGCTTCAAGATCTAGGCGCAAAGAAATTTTGGATGCCCTTGTACACCTTTCCGCAGAGGTTTTGACTGTCCCTGATATGAAAGACATTGTCGAAGGTAAGGCTCAAATTGATGAGCTAAAAGACGTCGCTATTGATGATTTATTAGGTCGAGATTCTGTAGCTCCTCAACAGGTTTTGATGGAAGCTAATATTAAGGACAAGACCGTTATGGTAACAGGGGCCGGAGGCTCAATCGGCTCTGAACTATGCCGTCAAATTCTGCACAACCAGCCTAGAGTATTAGTACTCTTTGAGCTTTCCGAGTTTGGCTTATACCAGATTGAGCGAGAACTTACTCACTTAGCTGAGAGTAAGGGTATAGATGTTGAAATTGTCCCATTGCTCGGTTCTGTGCAAAGGGTTAACCGACTAGCTACGGTAATGTGCAGCTTTAATGTTCAAACCGTCTACCATGCCGCAGCATATAAGCATGTTCCTTTGGTTGAGTTTAATGTCGTCGAAGGTGTTCGAAATAATGTGTTTGGTACTTATTACACGGCGAAGGCAGCAATTGAAGCCAATGTAGAGTCATTTGTTCTCATCTCAACAGACAAAGCTGTTAGACCAACCAACGTTATGGGGACAACAAAACGAGTGGCAGAATTGGGCTTACAAGCTCTCGCTGAGCAAGAGGGCTCTAAATCAGGTGGTACTCGATTTTGTATGGTTCGATTTGGTAACGTACTCGGCTCTTCTGGTTCTGTCATTCCATTATTTAAAAACCAAATTGAAAAAGGTGGCCCAGTCACTGTTACTCATCCTGATATTATCCGATACTTTATGACTATTCCTGAAGCTGCTCAATTAGTTATTCAAGCTGGGGCAATGGGTAAAGGCGGCGATGTGTTTGTGCTTGATATGGGAGAGCCCGTTAAAATAACAGATCTGGCTGAGAACCTAATTCAGTTGTCTGGCCTAGAAGTGAAAACCGAAGAAAATCCGTACGGTGATATAGGTATTGAATTTTCAGGACTTCGTCCAGGAGAAAAATTATTTGAAGAGCTATTGATTGGAGATAATGTTGGACAAACAGCCCATGAAAGGATTATGACTGCAAATGAACGCTTTTTATCGATGGCAGATTATAACAAGTTAATAGACGCCCTCGATGCTGCTTGCCATGAATTTGATCATGACAAAATCCGCCAGCTTTTGCTTGACGCTCCGACAGACTTTAACCCTACAGATGGTATAGGTGACCTTGTTTGGAAAGCTCAGCATTGTGAGGGTGATGAAGAAGTTATCCATTAGTTTGAAAATGGTTATCAAGTAAAAAGGCTCCTGTTAAAGGAGCCTTTTATGTTTTCTAGCCGTGATAATGATGTGTCTTGGATAAATCTAATCCCTACAAAATTTGCTTCAACACTCGATCAGCTTTAACTCTAGTAACCTTACGGATTAACTTTTGTACTTCTGTGGGGTAGTGCTCTATCTTTTCAAGCTGTCGATAAGCACATATCATTTCCGTATGCTTTAGGATATTTTCAACCTCAAGTTCAAACTTATCGGTGAGGTGTCCATAATTGTCTTGAACTAAGATAGCATTTTCTAGATCTAGCTTCCACGCTCGTGGGTTTAGGTTGTTACCCGTGAGAAGCATGTAGCGTTTATCGATCCAGATACCTTTCAAGTGGAAGCTATTGCTATCATGTTTCCATAAGTGGATTGAAAGTTGACGGCTTGCTATGTGTGCCTCGTTCGCTTTTGCAAATCGACGGAGGTTCATTTCATAAAGGTATGGCAGGCCACCAATGGTCTTAAATGACTCTTCTGGTGAGATATAGAAATCATTCGCTGTTTTATCACCTACTACAATTGTTACCTTTACACCGCGTTTGATGGCCTTTTTTACTTCCTTTGCCACGCTGGGTGGGAAATTGAAGTAAGGCGTGCAGATAAATATCTCATCCTGTGCTTGGGCAAGAAGTTGATTGATGCTGGTATTGAGCTTATTGCGTCTCTTACCTACACCGATTAGCGGTGTAACCGCGACTTGTTCATTACTAACGGACTCTGGTTCAAAGTGATAACGAGACTGTGCGAGTGAAGCTCGTAGCTGCCTAATATCAACCTTTATGTCTTTCGTCGCAGGCTTTACCTCTGTAGCTAAGTTGTTCACTGCAGGGTGCTCAATAAGGGCATCACGAATGAAATGAACCATACTGTCTGCTAAAGCAGAGTGTTTAAGAACATGATAGCGATCAAATCGGTAGCGGTCTTGATAGTGCAGGTAAATGTTGTTTAAGCTCGCTCCGCTATAGATAACCTCATCATCAATGATCGATCCTTTGAGGTGAAGCACACCAAAGACTTCCTTGCCTCGAACAGGTACGCCATAAACAGGTATCTTATGCACATATTGCTCTGCCATCGACTGGTACATCGCCGCATTGGTTTCTGACGGTGCGGCGCCAATTAGCCCACGCTGTGCACGGTGCCAATCCACACAAACATTTACATCAAGATCTGGATTCTTCTGCTTGGCTTTATACAGCTCAGTTAAGATTTCTCGACCCGCTTCATCATCTTCAAGGTAGAGAGCAACAAGATAAATCCGTGTACTTGCCTCCTGAATCGCTTTAATAACGCGAGTTCGAAACTCTTGCGCAGAATAGAGAACATCAAAATTCTCTGGCTCTAGGGCAAGGGTAGGCAGTTGAGTTAATGGATTCTTATTGACCATCATGTCGGATGTATCACCTTAATCGTTAAGCAATCTTGGCTATATAACGCTATAACCAGAACAAAAATTAGCAAGAGACGAATATTACCAAACTTAAACTATCGTTTACCAGAAAAGGCGCCTAGTTGCTTAAATATCAACCTGAAACTGCATGGGAATGAGACTTCTACCACTATTTACGTAACGCTCGAAAAGGTTTTTTAAGCTATTCGGCAAATCAGCGGGCTCTATAGTGCAAAAGTGATGTTGTTTGTAGAAGCTTTCTAGATGGGTGTATGCGAAGCAATAGTCACTGCTGGTTAACTCATTCTCTTGGCAATATTCAAGTAATTGATGCCCAACACCAAGTTCACGCATCTCTGGGATAACGAGCATTCCAGTCAACAAGCGGTATTGCTCAATATGACGAAAGCGAACCATAGCCACGATAGAACCTAGCGATGAAGCCGTGACGATATGTTCATCTTTCTTTGCTTTACCAGAAGGGTAATAGTCTTTGTAAATCTTATTAACTATAGGAACTTTTATCGTCGGCAAAACGGCGATTGTCAGCTCTGAAAGTGCCGGTTGTGATCTGTGTGGCTGACTCATTCTGACCTTCCTCTTATCTAATCGTATTGATGTCATGTAGAATGGTGGCAGTTTAAGTTACCTGATGAATGCCATGCAATCCCTATCGAACGCTAACCTTCGCTCATTTCATACCTTTGCTATCGAACAGCACTGTGATCATATGATTGAGATCTCGTCTGTTTCCCAACTGAAAGAGATTTATCAATCTAAGCATTGGCAGTCGACGCCGAAGCTTATGTTAGGAAAGGGCAGTAATATTCTTTTTACCGAACACTTTCAGGGGCTGGTGTTGATCAATAGGCTTATGGGGATAGAGGTAACAGAATTAGGCAGTGATTTCCATCTACATGTACAAGGTGGAGAAGACTGGCCCGAGTTAGTGAAGTGGTGTGTCGAACACGGTTACAACGGTCTTGAAAACTTAGCTCTTATTCCGGGCTGCGCAGGTTCTGCTCCTATCCAGAATATTGGCGCGTACGGTGTGGAGTTTAAAGATGTTTGTGAATACGTAGATGTTCTTTGCCTTGAAACCTTTGAGGTGAAAAGACTAAGAAATGCCGATTGTTTATTCGGCTATCGCGATTCTATTTTCAAGCATCATATGTACCAACGAGTCATTGTCGTTGCTATTGGTCTTAAGCTAAGTAAGCAATGGCAACCTAATATTGGTTATGGCCCTCTAAAAGGATTTGACTTTGCAACCGTCACCTCAAAACAGATTTTCGATTGCGTGTGTCAGGTGCGCCTCGAAAAACTGCCTAACCCAGACGAGATCGGTAACGCTGGTAGCTTTTTTAAAAACCCTATAATCGGGTTGGATCACTTCCAAAAATTACAATCAAAATACCCTGAAGTTGTGGCATACCCAGCGAATGATGAGCATGGGCACTCTGCGATGAAGATTGCCGCTGGGTGGTTGATCGACCAATGTGGCTTAAAGGGTGAGATGGTGGGTGGCGCGCAAGTTCATCCTAAGCAAGCATTGGTGATAGTTAACCAAAACAAGGCGACTGCAGACGATGTGGTGATGCTTGCCGCTAAGGTTCGTCACAGTGTTTGGGAGAAGTATCAAATTGAATTAGAGCATGAAGTTCGATTCATGGGAGCAAAAGAGGAAACGTGTTTAACCGATATTTTGTCAACGAAGAGCGGCGTGGAGAGTGAAGCATGAAAGATCACAGTGTTAAGCTAACGATACTCAAAACATTGTCGCAAGGTGGCTTTCATTCAGGCCAAGAGCTAGGTGACAAGCTAGGCATTTCACGCGCCGCTATCAGTAAGCACATTAAAGGTATTCAAGCCTGGGGTGTCGACATATTTAGCGTGCAAGGTAAGGGTTATCAGCTTTCGCAACCAATGCAGCTACTTGATGACGCTTTGTTGAAATCAAAAGTAAAAACACCTTTAGAGCTCGTCCCCATCATTGACTCTACCAATCAATATCTCCTTGACCGGGTGGAAGAGCTCAAGTCTGGCACGGCCTGCATCGCTGAATATCAGGCTAAAGGACGAGGTCGACGCGGTCGTGAATGGGTATCACCATTTGGTAGCAACCTCTATTTATCTATTTACTGGCGCTTAGATGCTGGCATGGCGGCTGCCATGGGGCTAAGTCTCGTTGTTGGTGTCGCCATTGTCGAGGCACTAGAAAAGCTCGGTATCAATGGGGTTAAATTAAAGTGGCCAAATGACCTGTACTTTGAAGATAAAAAATTAGCGGGTATTCTCGTCGAGATGTCTGGTCAGGCAGGTGCTGCAGCCAACTTGGTTATTGGTATGGGTATCAACCTCAATATGGTCACCGATGAACAAGGATCGTCTCACTCTGTCACTCAAAACATTACCCAACCTTGGGTAAGCTTGTCTCAAGTCTGTGAATCTCAACCGAATCAGCACTTGGCTAAGTTTGAACGCAATGAACTCGCAGCAACCTTAGTGAATACCCTGCATTGTGCACTTGATGATTACGAGTTAAGAGGTATGAATGGGTTTGTCGAGCGATGGAATCGTTTGGATAACTTCTTAGGTCGTAAGGTTAAATTGATCATGGGCTCTCGAGAAATTGAAGGCATTGCTCAAGGTATCGATGCTCAAGGTGCAGTCTTGCTAAAAACAGCTCAAGGAATTGAGAGCTTTATTGGTGGTGAGATTTCATTGCGGAACAATGAAGCAGATTAAAGACTGTTGGCACTGAATACGATGAAGGGTTTGGTTTACAGTCGTTATGCTAGTGCCAAGTTCTAGAATAGATGATAGTCAGTCAGACTATCGCCAATTCTCATCTTTTGGGCGAAACGGAATAATATCGGCCGTCTTTTGAACGTCTTCATCATGGCCATCGAGCACGCTTCGAAAGCGATATACTTGCTGTGATAGCTCCTTCATTAACACCACATTAGCCTGAATCGGGTTTTTACAGCGGTCTACGACTCGATCAATATGACTTTGCTGAGCCCACAACCTATCCTGCATTTCTTCTGAAGCGGAGAGAATCATCTCCTCACACATCTCTTTTTTAAATTGAACAAAGGCGTCTGGGTGGTATTTCGCTAAATCCACCAACTCATCAAAAGGCGGAAGAGTTTGGTTCAAAGGGGAAGCATTCATATCCATTTCCTCTATCTCAGTGATGATTGATTTATCAACACTACCTTAAGCGTACGCGATGAAATAGATTAAAGATTGAACGAAAGTCGCCATTCTCACCTTTGAGACGCCTGTTTTTTAAACGATAACGTGCTTATTTCTTTTCGAGCCATTGCTGAGTTTTGTGAATATACAGTGAAAAATTGAAATAAACATGAGCAAAGTGCGAGTTTTATAATCGATATCTTTACCCTCGTTTTTACTTGGTGTATTGATCGCACTTAACAGGAGTGATTTTCATTCCAAATATTTCATAAGAACTTGAATTGTAAACTCTCGTTCTAAAAACGAGTGAAGCTAAATAGCCCCTTATCATGAATATTCTCATCTGCGATGACTCTGCATTAGCGCGAAAAGTGCTTGCCAAAAGTATCGAGTTAATACCGAATCAACAGATATTATTTGCTGAAAATGGGCAGCAAGCCCTCGCTCAATTGAGCACCAAATCAATCGACGTCATGTTTCTGGACTTAACCATGCCAGAAATGGATGGCTATCAAGTGTTGCAGCAAATGCCACATGATTACCCCACTAAAGTGGTGGTCGTTTCCGGTGATGTACAAGGTCAAGCTGTCGCTCGCTGCATGGATTTGGGGGCTTACACCTTTATTCAAAAACCATTCTCTAACTCCCACGCAGCAGAAATATTCACTCGTTTAGGCCTGATCTTTAAATCCAATGGCATTCGGGTGGATGACATCTCTCCGCAAATCAAATTTAAAGAGATCGCCAACATCGCTTTAGGCCAAGGCGCTGCAGGATTAGCGAACGTCTTAGGTGAATTCATTCACCTTCCTATTCCAACGGTCAGTACGATTGAAAAAGCTGAGTTGGATATGATGCTCCGAGATGCTTTGTATCGAGATGAAGTAACAGCCGTCACTCAGCGCTTTGTGGGGAGTGGAATGCATGGTGAAGCTCTGATTTGTTTACATGGAAAGGGCATTTCGTCTATTGGGGAGCGATTAGGTTTTTCGAGTAAAGACAACTCATATAATGAAGTCGTGCTTAACGTAGCCAACTTATTCGTATCCTCATTCATGACTTCATTGTGTGAACAAATGGATGTCAGCGTCTCGTTGCGACAACCTGTAGTCGTGGATACGCGAGTGTATGCGAAATCAAGTTGCTTAGGAGACGATACACTTGCCCTCGAATTTATCTATCGTGACGATCAGGCTTTCGAGTGTGAAGTCTTGTTTATGTTTGACCAAGCATCTGAACTGGTGATCAATCGAGTTATGGAGTCAATATGAGCCCGGAAAGTAACCTAGATGTTGTCGAAGAGCTTCACTGGTATACCCAAGTCATCGATACGATGGATGTCGGTATTTTTGTTCTAGATCTGGACTTCAAGGTGGTGGCTTGGAATCGGTTTATGCAGTCTTATAGCGGCATTCCATCAGCAGACATCTTACATAAGCCGCTGTTTAGTGTGTGTACGGACCTCCCTCAGTCGTGGATGGAGGCTAAGCTTAATGCCACTATCTCGTTAAAAACACAGGGATTCTCCTCTTGGGAAGACCGTTCCTATATCTTTGAATTTCAGAATTTCTCTCCTGCATCTCGAGGGTTAGATTTGATGCATCAGAATATGGTCATCACTCCACTAAGCTCTCTTTCTGGAAAAGTTTCCCACCTGTGCGTCATGATCAGTGATGTGTCCGATGTGGCTCAGAGTAAGATGCTGCTGCATGAATCGAATAGAAAGCTTGAACATAAAAGTCGAATCGATGGTTTAACTGGATTATTGAATCGCGCCTGTTGGGAACAAGCGTTAATTGATGAGTGCAGTAAGCTTAAGGTTGATGATGAACGTGTGTCGACATTGATTATGTTTGATATCGACTTCTTCAAGCGTGTTAACGATAACTTTGGTCATAGCACGGGAGACGAAGTGATTCGCCACACCGCGTTATTGACACAGAAAACGTCAAGGACAACGGATTTTATTGGGCGCTATGGTGGCGAAGAGTTTGCAGTACTCCTGCCCAATACGTGCCATGAACAAGCGTTGTACTTTGCAGAGAGGTTACGTAAGCGTGTTGAAGAAAGTGAGATAAAAACGAGCCAAGGCATTATCAAATACACCATTAGCCTAGGGGTGTGCGAGTTCAATCGGGAAGTGATAGAGACTGCGACACAGTGGATTGAAGCGGCCGATACGATGCTGTACGAATCAAAAGATAACGGTCGAAATATGACAACCGTTCGTTCTCTTGCTCTATAGCGATTGGGTTATCAAATCGAGACGCCACGTCTCAGGTGAGTAAAGTAAGAGAAAATGTGGGGTTAACAAAGTTCAATTTTGTAGGCGCAGCGTCTTTGTCCTTGCACGATATGCTCAGTTCGATTGACTTGATAATCTTCCCCCAGTAACGCTTGAAAAACATTCAGCTCAGAAGCACAGAGTACCGAGCTTCGTATCGCTGCTTTGCAAATCGGGCAGTGATTTTCAATCAATAAAAAACCATCTTGCAGTGATTCCAGTTCAGCCATGTAGCCTTCGCTGCGGCGCTGTTGCACCAGTTTAACGAGCTTCTCTTCTAAGGTTTGGCTGTCAGCGATCAGTTTTTGGTAAGCAATGAGTGTTTGTTTTTCTCGTTCAGCGGCCACTTTTTCCATGCCTTCTTGGCCAAATATTCGCTCAACGGCATCGATCATTTGAATGGTTAAGTCGCCATGTCTGTCTGCGAACTGCGAATGCCCTTTCTCAGTTAGTGACCAGTGCCTTGTAGGTCTGCCAACTTTGACTTTGAGATCATGGTACTCAAGCAACCCATCATCTTCCAAAATCTGCAAATGCTGGCGAGCCCCCATCGTGGTCATCTCTAGATCAAGTGCTAACTGCTTGGCGGTTATCTCGCCTTTTTCTTTGATTGTTTGCAGTATTTTTTCGCTACTTTTCATGTCTTCCTCGCATCCTTTTTTTAATTATGTCGTAACGATTTAATAAAGCAAAGAATTTACTATGTTGAATCTCATGAAAAGAATGGAAGAGTGACGTTCCAATCGTAAGATTTTGCAATAGTGGTCACAAAAAAATGCTGTTTACCCCTTGGTAAATTGTTGAACGCCCCCACATCTCTTTCACAAGCTGACGCACCTTCCAAATTGGCTAGGTACCAGTATTTATCAAACCTCATGGAAATTTTTAGGAGAGACGACCGATGAACATTCGTCCATTACACGACCGAGTTATCGTAGAACGCCAAGAAGTTGAATCAAAATCTGCTGGTGGCATCGTGCTAACAGGCTCTGCAGCAGAAAAATCAACTCGCGGTACCATCGTTGCTGTAGGTAAAGGCCGCATCCTAGAAAACGGCAGTGTTCAAGCTTTGGATGTCAAAGTTGGCGACACGGTTATCTTTGCAGAAGGCTACGGCACAAAAACTGAAAAGATTGACGGTAAAGAAGTGTTGATCATGTCTGAAAACGACATCATGGCAATTGTTGAATAATAAGCACTCGTTGAATAGTTGATTCTGAATCACAACGAAAAAGACAATCGATTTTAGAAAGGAAATTAAAGATGGCTGCTAAAGACGTAAAATTTGGTAATGACGCACGAGTTAAAATGCTAGAAGGTGTTAACGTTCTGGCTGACGCTGTAAAAGTAACGCTAGGTCCTAAAGGCCGTAACGTTGTTCTAGACAAATCATTTGGTGCACCAACGATCACTAAAGATGGTGTTTCTGTTGCACGTGAAATTGAACTGGAAGACAAGTTCCAGAACATGGGCGCACAAATGGTAAAAGAAGTCGCTTCTCAAGCAAACGATGCGGCGGGTGACGGAACGACAACAGCGACTGTGCTTGCACAATCAATCATTACTGAAGGCCTTAAAGCGGTTGCTGCGGGTATGAACCCAATGGACCTTAAGCGCGGTATTGATAAAGCAGTTATCGCAGCGGTTGAAGAACTAAAGAACCTGTCTGTTGAATGTAAAGACACGAAAGCGATCGCTCAAGTAGGAACCATCTCTGCTAACTCTGATGAGACAGTGGGTAACATCATTGCTGAAGCGATGGAAAAAGTAGGTCGTGACGGTGTTATTACTGTTGAAGAAGGTCAGGCTCTACAAGATGAGCTAGACGTTGTTGAAGGCATGCAGTTTGACCGTGGTTACCTGTCTCCTTACTTCATCAATAACCAAGAAGCGGGTTCAGTTGATCTAGAAAGCCCATTCATCCTTCTTATCGACAAGAAAGTGTCAAACATCCGTGAGCTTCTTCCGACTCTAGAAGCGGTAGCAAAAGCATCTCGTCCACTTCTTATCATCGCTGAAGATGTAGAAGGCGAAGCGCTAGCAACACTTGTTGTGAACAACATGCGTGGCATCGTGAAAGTAGCGGCTGTTAAAGCTCCAGGTTTCGGTGACCGCCGTAAAGCTATGCTTCAAGATATCGCTATCCTAACGGGTGGTACGGTTATCTCTGAAGAGATTGGTTTAGACCTTGAGAAAGTAACGCTAGAAGATCTAGGTCAAGCTAAGCGTGTGACTATCACTAAAGAAAACTCAACCATCATCGATGGCGCGGGTGAAGAAGTGATGATCCAAGGTCGCGTTTCTCAAGTTCGTCAACAAATCGAAGAAGCAACCTCTGACTACGACAAAGAGAAACTTCAAGAGCGTGTTGCTAAACTTGCTGGTGGTGTTGCGGTAATTAAAGTTGGCGCAGCAACTGAAGTTGAAATGAAAGAGAAGAAAGACCGCGTAGAAGATGCGCTTCACGCCACTCGCGCAGCGGTTGAAGAAGGTGTTGTTGCTGGCGGTGGTGTTGCACTTATCCGCGCGGCATCTAAAGTTGTTGGCCTAGAAGGTAGCAACGAAGAGCAAAACGTCGGTATCCGCGTTGCACTTCGTGCGATGGAAGCACCAATTCGTCAAATCACTAAGAACGCAGGTGACGAAGAGTCAGTCGTTGCTAACAACGTACGCGCTGGTGAAGGTAACTACGGTTACAATGCAGCAACTGGCGAATACGGCGATATGATTGAAATGGGTATCCTAGATCCAACGAAGGTTACTCGCTCAGCACTTCAGTTCGCAGCATCGGTTGCAGGTCTTATGATCACAACAGAAGCGATGGTAACTGACAAGCCGCAAGATTCTGCCCCTGCAATGCCTGATATGGGCGGCATGGGTGGTATGGGCGGTATGCCAGGCATGATGTAATCCGAGATTTTGGTTTTTAGGTGTTTTAAATCAATTGCTTATAAGTATTTATATGCGCCGATGTAGACACTGAGGTATGCCAGTTGGAAAACACTGGCATACCTTTTTTAATGACAATTCCAACCATTTTTTTCCAATACATAGTTTGAATCGCATATTGCACCTTGAATTTCATCAAACAAGAAATCTTCAGATTCGTTTAGCAGTTTTGGATGATATACATTTTCAGGGAAGTTCCAGTCAATAAACCCATAAGTATGTAATTCTTCTCCTGAATAGCGGTGATAATATTTTTCAAGCATTAATTCGTCTCGAGCTTCAGCAGTCTCTCTAGCTGTGTTGTATTTGCCAAACTTTCTTCCTTCACCATCATATGCTTTGTACCAGCCCCACTTAGTCTGATGTATACCGTTAAACCCTTTTAGCTTAGATGTTTTCTTAGCCAGGTTGTTTTGTCTGGCTGTGCAGCGTAGTAAGTTCCCTTTTGTATTGTTTAGTGGGACTGCATCAACATGGTCAACCTCTTGATGATAGTCATTGGTTCATGATGAGGCGATGCAGGTATGCGCCACATATATCATAGTGTTTCCTCGCTTGTGACCAAGAATAGCTGCTGCCTTTGGTTCATCCGCACCAGCTCGTTGCATCGCGGTTGAAAACATCACTTTGAAATGAGTGGAAGCACTTGTAGAGTATATTGATACGCTATCTGTTTTGATACTAGAGAAGCTGCACTCATATCAGAGCTATTGTCGAAACCAAGCAGTTATTCATTACCTTAGATGCTTATCGCATTAGTTTGGATAA
>NZ_MCWZ01000003.1:0-296 GCF_002877365.1 Vibrio sp. 10N.261.55.A7 | reverse complement strand
GCATTAGTTTGGATAAGTTTTTGGTGTAAGCTTTTTATGTAATATGGAGGCTCTTCTCGGTTCTAATTTACTATTGTCTATTTTTCTAATTTAGTCATCGCTTGGGCTTCAAATAATTAAATTGGTTTATCTTGCTAATTATTTTATATAAGTAAAACTCGGAATGAATAGGTTTTCTGACTATTTCACTTACCATATATAGATGAGGGATAAGCTAGTCTTATTAGTTTGATATAGATGAGTGCTATAAAGTATGGTTTGTCTATTATTAAATGTGTATTTTTATTAGCTTGTAA
>NZ_MCWZ01000002.1 GCF_002877365.1 Vibrio sp. 10N.261.55.A7 | reverse complement strand
TTATAATTCAGTCATTCTGATTGACTCTTCTCGATGTACTCTTGAAGAGCTCTGGATGGCTAAACTATCTCGCCTTTGCCGATCATGAACAATGTCCATTTATTCACCTTGTTTATTAATTTTCTTCATAATGAGAAATCAATTAGCCATCTAGATGTTTACACTTCTGATTTTTGCGAGTAGATTAAAGTTGCTAATGACACGTCAAGGAAGATGAGAGGAACTCATGATTGAACTTAAACATTTGCGTACACTAACGTCACTTAGAGAGACAGGTTCGTTAACCGCGACCGCTACGGCTTTGCACCTCACTCAATCAGCGCTTTCTCATCAAATAAAAGATCTTGAATCGAGAATTGGTGGGCAATTGTTTTTGAGAAAGACTCGCCCCGTCAAATTTACGTCCGAAGGCGACATTTTGCTGAAACTGGCCAATGAAGTTCTTCCCAAGCTTGCCATGGCTGAAAACGACCTCGCGAGCCTTAAAGAGGACGTGAATGGCCGTCTGCATATGGCCATTGAATGCCATTCCTGCTTTCAATGGTTAATGCCTGCGTTAAAGGAATATCAGATTGCCTGGCCAAGTGTCACGTTAGATTTTTCGTCTGGCTTTGGCTTTGAGCCTTTGCCTGCTTTGATGGCAGGAGAGCTTGATCTCGTGATCACATCAGACATACAGCCTCGTTCAGAGGTGCATTACGAGCCATTGTTTGATTTTGAAATGCGTCTTATCACGGCAACTAATCACCCACTGGCGAGTAAATCGGCCATTGAGCCTAACGATATCACCGATCAAACCATGCTTTCTTATCCCGTTCAAAAACAGCGACTGGATATTGTGAAGCACTTTTTAACGCCAGCAGGCGTAGAACCTCAGAAATGGAAACAAGCGGATAATACCTTAATGTTAGTACAGATGGTTTCTGCTGGACTGGGTGTCGCCGCACTACCAAACTGGGCGATCAGTGAGTTTTCTCGACAAGGGCTAATCAGCAGTAAACCATTAGGGGATGGCTTGTGGAGGCGGCTATTTGCAGCAACAAGAAATTCTGAGAAGGACAAGCGCTATCTACAAGCATTCTTCTCGACAGCGAGGCAGCAGTGTAAGAGCCACCTTGATGGAATAAAACTCGCTTAGTGTCTATTTTTAGCAAAATGGTTCGCTAAAGTTCCGCGAATACCTGACTCAAGAGAGACCATTAGCCTAAAATGCAAAGCGGTCTCTTTTTCTTTGCCTAGTTCAGTTCGTTTTGCCCGACTCGCTAGCGCTGGTAAGACTTAAACTGATTGGTTAATGGATCGTATTGGTAACCAAGCACATCTAATTTTCCCACCAAACTTTCCACATCCATCTCATACATGCTAACCAAATCTTCGAAACTATCGCACTCAAGGCGCAGCTTTTCGTTCACAATACCGAGAAGGATTACGCTATCTAAACGATTAACATTACTCAGATCCATCACTACACTCCTCTACAGGCAATTAAGGTATAAACCTAATGAGTGTAGTCATCGAATTTCAATCTAGAAGTGATGGAGATCTAAACCGCAAGCAAACCTGATGATAAGGTTGCAGAACTGAGCAGCAATAACAAAGCGATGGCGAGCGGCACTTTATTGATCTCTTTTGAAGTGACTAAGTGCAGACATGATGACGCAACACCCATAATGAGAAGTGCAAAAACCACAATGAGAGGCGTTAACATCATTTCTAATTGAGCCTCGTCAACACCAAACAACGCAACCAAAACACTCATCACAAACGCCATGGCAGCGATGACGCCAGTAACCGGCAAGATTTTATGGAATGCTTGTAATCGAGTGCGCGCGATGGTGAGTAATAGGTGAGAAAAGCTCGCGCCCAATAAAAAAACCAAAACAAAGTAAGCCAGCGACTGAGCGGTGGTTGCCTGCATAGATATTTGAATACCGACAAACGATAACGCTAGACCATTGGCAAGGTAAAGAAGCCAAACCGGTCCAGAGTCGCGTGTTTTCCCTGTTTTCACCTGTGAGTAGAAATAGAAAAGCGCAAATACCACCATAAATGCTTCAATTTTCAACGAAGCAACGGCTAACCAAAGCACACCAATTGCTGGCAACGTTTTATGAATTCGACCTCGTTGGCCAGGGCAAATGTCACCCTTCAATAGAATGATGGTTAACACAAGCTGCGTACCCAAAAGCATCGCAGGGAAAAGAGACAGTAGATATTGGACCATAGAATTCACTATAAAAATGGAATGACACGCAATGGGGTGTGATGATAACAGACCAACACTATTTCGATAACGGTAAATTACACAGCATTCTTTGCTGGCACCGATAGAAACCGTTTTTGGTCACTACAGCAAAAAACAAATTGGAGATTAAGATTTAGCAAAGTATTTCAGTAGGTCTTGCTGCGTTACAACGCCTAGATAAGCGTTTAACTCTCCAACGACCACCCACGGTGGCTGTGCCCCTTGATGGAGTAGCCCAGCAATATCAGAAACCTTAGTTTCGTATGGCACTGTCTTGAAGTCGGTACGCATGATTTGGCTAAGAGGCTTTTTCCAGATGGACAGATCTTGCGTTGTCTCAATCTTGGAGCCTAAAGTAGGCGAAAGGTAATAATTAAGGTTTTCTCTATCAATAACACCGATACATTGATTGCCATCCAACACTGGCAAGGCCACAAGGTTTAACTGTGGAGAATCGAGATACTCCTTTGCCTTTTTGAGAGTATCTAACGGAGTCATCGTCGGTATATGAAGCTGAGATATACTCAATATCCCCATGCTACGAGCGCTAGATTTTCGAGTTAAAAAATCATCCAATTGCGCTTGATAGTTCCATGCTTGATCAAGCTCTTTGAGCGGACGTGGTTTAGAAAAGAAGTAACCTTGAATGTAGTCAATACCAATCCCACACAGTACTTCCAACTCTTGCCGTGTCTCAACCCCTTCAGCCACCACCTTGACATTAAGAGTATGAGACAAAGCGGTGATCATTTTTACGATATGATACTTATGCGAATCAACTTTAATACCCGTGACAAACTCTCTGTCTATTTTTAATAAATCAAAGTTACAGTCACTCAAATACGTAAATGATGAATAGCCCGTTCCGAAATCATCAACCGCAACACTCACACCATGCTGACGAATATTCTTTATCAAGGAAGACTGGCTTGATTCACTATCGAAATAGGCGCTTTCGGTCAACTCAACGGTCACCAGGTGCGGTGTTTTGGCAAAACTTTCTATCATCTCTTCGGCACTTTTTAGCACCGTTTCCGCTCCCAATTCAGTGTTAAGTGAGCGATTGATCGTCAAACCTATCGTTGGTCCAAACTGCTGTTGGATATGCACCAAGTCGCCCAAAGCTCGTTTGCCAACACACCAATCCAAATCAGCGACGAGCCCTAAGTCTTCCGCTATCGCGACCATTTCTTGGGTATTCATTAGCTTACCTTTGTCATCACGGAATCGACACAGTGCTTCAAACTTAACGATATCCCAATTGTGCGTATCAACGATCGGCTGGTAAAACACTTCAATTTTTTGCCCTTTGACCGCACTGACTAAGAGATCTTCCATCTCTTTTCGTCTAATCACCTCTCGATGAATCGCACCATGATAAAAAGTAATCATCCCCTTAGCTTGAGAGCTTCGTTCTAGCATGGCTTGCACCGCATGAGAAACCAGCGATTTAGGGTTGTTGGTATCGTGCCCGAGTATCGACACGCCTACCTTGCCTTTAATAATAGCTTGGTGAATACTCTCGCCCGCACTGACGTTCATTGAACTGAAAAAGCGGCGAATGCTTTGATGTATTATTCTCACCTGGCTAGGGCCTGAGACTTTGTCACACTCCAATGCAACAACGAAATGGTTGCTGCCAATATACCCCACCTGGAAGCTCATTTGGTTGATGGCTAATTGTTCAGAAAGATGAGACTTCATCTCAAACTCATGCCTTTCATCAAACAAAGGAACAAACGCCAACACCATAATGATTTTTTCATCACTGGTTTCCATCCAATGAGTCGAAATACGCTTGGTAAATTGAGACTCCGTTGGCAATTGCGTTGATAGCTCAACCCCGCCATTTTCAATATCAGAAACTCGGTAAAGACGAGAAGATAAATCAACATACCATTCTAGATAAAAGATCCTTTCTCTGAGTACAAGGCGCTGTATCGTCAGCTCTTGAGGGACGGTTTTACCATCCAACGTGCGAATCAATACCACCCCATTCCAATTGCCTTTTTCAGAAACTTCATCCCTCATTCGCTGATAGAAATCATCGCTGTGTTTATCGGAATGAATACTGTTCACTGGTTGACCAACCAAGTGTAAATTGGAATAGCCCGTATGCTGCTCAAAATACTCATTGAGCAGCAAGACGTTACGCTCGCTATCGGTAATGACGATACCATGATGTAGGTTGTTTAAGACTTGTTTAAACAGCGAAGCGAATGTTTGCCCTGTTGAAGGTATAGAGAGAAACGGGTAGATATGACCGCGGACAACCTCACTTGTGCTAGGGAAAATATGAAATTCCGCATAACACACCTTGCCTTTATCGAGCGATAAACAGCAAGCGTATGTCTGAACGCTTTGATGGTGCTGACAGCGCGCAATGGCTTTAAACAGCATTTCCTGATCATCAAAGCTAAGACATGAAATTAAGCCACTTTTTGGCAAAGGCGGAAGACTAGAAGCAAACGCTTTTTCACACTCTTCACGATTAATTTCAAAGGCTTTGTCATTAATGTGCCACTGCCATTCCACATAAGGAAGAGAGCTTTGGGTATACAAAGGGGACAATTTAGCGTGTTGAGACAGTGCCAAAACGACATCCTAATGGGAATATAAGTACTATTAATCCTAGAACAAAACTCACCAAGTAGCAGAGGTAACAATCATTGTATTTTCAGCAAGTGATTCATCACTGCGTTGGATTCGACCACCCCTTTATAATTCCCAACGTCATTGACCAGCACCCAAGGAAAAGGAATCTTCTCCTCCAATAGGCGACCTAGGTTGTCCAATGAATAACGACTGTCAACCTTTGAAAATGTTGTTCGCATCAGTTGGTTCACCGGCCTACGCCAGATTGCAGCTTCTTTAGTGCTTTCCAAGTCTGTGCCCATTTGCGGTGTCATATGCAAATTCACGTCCGATTGCGAAACTATGCCGACACAACGTTTATTCACAATGATGGGAAAAGCGCCAGATGGCATCGTTCCAATCGTCTCATTAACCAAATAGAGCGGCATTTCCGGTTCCAACACGGTTATATCCTGCGATGCAAGAGAACATAAAGTCGTCGCTTCTGCTGTGTGTTTAAACGTTTCCAACTCATCGGCCAACGTTGTCTTATAGTTGAGTGCATTCTCTATATTCTCTAAAGCTAAAGGTTTAGAAAACAAAAAGCCCTGCATGTAATCTATGTTAAGAGATCGAAGAACCGTTAGCTCACTCACTGTCTCGACCCCCTCAGCAATCACTTTAACGCCTAATGTATGAGACAAGTCAGTAATCATTTTGACGATATGATACTTATCCGACCCTTTTTGAATATCCGTTACAAATTCACGGTCGATTTTCAACATGTCAAAATGACGATTACGCAGATAACTGAACGATGAATAACCCGTACCAAAGTCGTCTATGGCTATGCTAACCCCTTTGTCTCTCATGCTTTGAAGTGCTTCTCCTTGGCGGGGGCTACTTTCAAAGTAGGCGCTTTCTGTTAACTCAATAGTTATCGATTCAAAATGGTCTGCATGCTGCTCTAACATATTGAAAGTGTCTTGAAGAACTTGCTCTGTGCCTAGCGGTGTATTCAAAGAACGGTTGATCGTGAGTCCTATTCCGTCACCACATACAGATCGGATGTTTTGCAAATCCCCCAATGCGATGACACCAACCGCACCATCCAGTTTAGGAATCAGCTCTAAATCTTCAGCAAGGTTGATCATTTCTTGCGTTGTAAAATCGATGCCATCAATACTAGGAAAACGGCAAAGTGCTTCAAATTTATCAATTTCCCAAGTGTTAGCATTAATAATAGGTTGGTAATGAACGCAGAGTTCGTGATTCATAATGGAAGATTTCACAATATCTTCAAGGCGCTTCTTACGCTCTAACTCCTGATGCGTTTTACTATGGTAGAAGCTTATGTTTGAGTGGCTATTCGGTGGATTTTCCATCATGGCTTGCATCGAATGGGCAATGGCTCGTTTAGGGACATCCGTATCATAGCCAATGATTGACACGCCCACTCGCCCAGTAATAACGCCCTTATGTATATAGCCAGCTTCTGTTTTTATCTCTTTGAAAAATCGACGAATAGACTGCATCATCGAGCGTTGGCCGCTCAGCCCAATTCGTGACACACTTTCAACACACACAACAAACACGCCACTCGAAAGATAACCAACAATGCTGCTAGAACGGCTTCGAGATAATATATTGGAGAGCACTTGTCTATATTCCAGCAATATGTGATCTTCAAAACTAGGTTGTAGAGCAATGACCACTTTTCGGCTTTCAACGGCATTTGAACTGCACAGTTCTTCGAGCAGCTCCGTAAACTTCTCTTTCGTTGGTAACTGAGTTAACAGATCAACACCACCTAGCCCTTTTTCCGATACACGAGAAAGCTGATCGGAAAGATCAACAAATGACCCGAGATAATATGTTCTTCCATTATTCATGACGATTTTCTGAAGAGTCATATCCTGTGGACTCACGGATCCTGATGCGTGACGACTGAGTATGGTACCGGTCCAATACCCTCTATCTTCAATTTGAGTCCACATGTCTTTATAGAAACTTGGAGAATGCTTACCCGCGTTAAATATGCTGGCTTTCAAACCAAGAATTTCGTTCTTTTGGTATCCCTTTAATTGCTCAAAATGGCGATTGCATGTCAGTATTCTCGTATCGCTATCCGTGACTAAGATTCCATGGTGCTGATTATCAAATACGGCCTGGAAAACTTCACAAATATCGCTTAATGAAGATATCCCTATTAGGGGGCGAAATGTTCCACAAACGACGTTTTTCTCAGGCCGTTCCATAAAGATTTCAATTTGAACGAAGCCACTTTCCTTAGGCATAAAAATGCAGTCAATGTACTGACTTTTCCCGGTTTTTAGCACCTTAACAAGCGCATCCTTCACTTCATTTTGTTGCGTAGGAGGCATATAGCTCAACACATCATCCATTGAAGATATTAAGCCAGGCGCATTCAACAGAGATTCCAAAGGCACCTTATCAAAAGTGAATTCTCGCTTTTCAAGATTCAACTTCCATTCATGCAATACCCATGAGCTAAGTCCTTGATCGACAATTTCAAACGTTTCCTCAGTTATCCCGCTGTTCTCTAGTACATTATTATCCGAATCCATTCCCAGCCCCTCTGACCAAACTACTTTTAATTAACATAAAGAGCGTTGTTTTTATTTATTGGTTTTGTTTCGCCCACAGCCCTTATTATGAATATAGTTGAAAACATTAGTTTTAACGCGGTTATATGGGCGGTTATTTCAACTATTTCCCTAAAGATTTTGTCACTGATTCAACTAAACTAGATACTCTGGCGACAAGTCGCTATACTTCGCGCTCGCAATTCTTGAGGTCAAAATATGTACAGCGATATCACTCCTATTCACGAACACAAAAAATACTGGGCCGAGTGCTACGGAACAGCGCCGTTTCTGCCTACCAGTAGAAAGGAAATGGATGCTCTTGGATGGGATAGCTGTGACATTATAATTGTAACGGGAGACGCGTATGTCGATCACCCGAGCTTTGGTATGGCTATCATTGGCCGACTTCTCGAAGCGCAAGGTTTCCGTGTAGGCATTATTGCTCAACCTAAGTGGGACAACAAAGATGCCTTCATGCAGCTTGGCAAGCCTAACCTATTTTTCGGTATCACAGCGGGTAACATGGACTCCATGATCAACCGCTACACCTCTGATCGCAAATTACGTCACGACGATGCTTATACGCCAAACAATGAAGGTGGCAAGCGCCCTGACCGTGCCACTCTTGTTTACTCTCAACGTTGTCGTGAAGCCTACAAAGGTACACCAATCGTTCTGGGTGGAATTGAAGCAAGTTTGCGCCGTGTGGCTCACTACGACTACTGGTCAGATAAAGTTCGTCGATCTGTATTGTTTGATGCCAAGGCCGACATTTTATTGTTCGGTAACGCTGAGCGTGCACTGGTTGAAGTAGCACACCGCATTGCCGACGGCGAAGACATGTCAACGCTGACCAATATTCGTGGTACCGCTATCAATTTATCGGCCGCTCCGGAAGGTTTTAAGATCATTGACTCTTCTCGTATTGAAAAGCCGAACAAAGCGTATGTGCCCGTCAACCCATACGAAATTGAAACGCAGTGTGATACCAAGAAAGACGAAAAAGAAGAAGTAAAGGCGCAACCTATTACCATTCGCCCTTCGCGCCACGATGCGAAAACAACAGCGGTTCGTATTCCAGCTTTCGAGAAGTTGAATAACGACCGTATTTTGTATGCTCACGCAAGCCGTATTCTGCACCTAGAGACCAACCCGTATTCAGGTCGTGCTCTTATTCAACGTCACGGTGACCGCGAGCTATGGGTAAACCAAGCGCCAATTCCTCTTGCAACTGAAGAGATGGATTACGTGTTTGGCCTTGCGTACAAGCGTGTTCCGCACCCTATGTATGGCAAAGCGAAAATTCCAGCATACGACATGATCAAAACCTCGGTTAACATCATGCGTGGTTGCTTTGGTGGCTGTTCTTTCTGTTCAATTACAGAGCACGAAGGTCGTATCATTCAGAACCGTTCGAAAGAATCGATCTTGGATGAAATCGAAGACATTAAAGAGAAAGTACCTGGATTTACCGGCACGATTTCTGACTTGGGCGGCCCAACGGCGAACATGTATCGCCTAGGTTGTTCAGACCCGAAAGCAGAAATTAACTGTCGTCGTCCTTCTTGTGTGTTCCCTAAGATCTGTGAAAAGCTAAACACAGACCACCAACACACGATTGACCTATACCGCTCTGCGAGAAAAGTACCGGGCGTTAAGAAGATCATGATCGCTTCTGGTGTTCGTTACGACTTGGCGATTGAATCTCCAGAATACGTACGTGAGCTTGTGACACACCACGTAGGTGGCTACTTGAAGATTGCTCCAGAGCATACTGAAAAAGGCCCTCTGGATTTGATGATGAAACCGGGCATGGGCACTTACGATCGCTTCAAAGAAATGTTCGAGAAGTACAGTGCTGAAGCCGGTAAGAAGCAGTATCTGATTCCTTACTTCATCTCAGCTCACCCGGGCACCGAAGATGAAGACATGCTTAATCTTGCGATGTGGCTGAAAAAGCACAATTACGAATGTGACCAGGTGCAAAACTTCTACCCATCGCCAATGTGTAATGCAACGTCGATGTACTATTCAGAGACGAATCCTCTGAAACGCGTGAAATATAAGAAACGTGAAGATGTACCTGTGCCTAAAGGTGACCGTCAACGTCGTCTTCATAAAGCACTGCTTCGTTACCACGATCCAGACAACTGGAAGATCATCCGTGAAGCGCTGATCAGCATGGGCAAGAAGCACCTAATCGGTGATAAGCCAAACTGCTTGGTGCCTGAAGAAGATTTTGAAGCTCAGACACCGGCGCAGCGTCGTAAATCTGGTCGACATGGTGCAAATCGATTTGCCACGAAACATACAAAGAACCAGCCTGGTTTTGGGCCAAATCGATCAACCCCATCTGGAGACGGTAGCGGAAATCCAAAGCGTAAAGGTAACGCAGGAGCAAATAAACAAGGGACCAATAGCAAGCCAAACTCAGGTGGAACTGTGAGCCAAGGAAACCGTGGGAATGGTGGCAATAGAAAACCTAAGAAGCGTTAATTTCGCTCTATTTTAGATTCAATAACGGCGATAGAACCCAAAGCGGTTTTATCGCCGACTTGTTTGTCCATCACAATAAAATCTATTTCGGTCCTTGATCCTGATAAGCTCCGATAATACCAATCAACCTGAATACCGCACCCACTATCTACCGCCTATTAAGCTTGATTGCAATCCGCCACGTAACCAATAAACTCTTTGTCCGTTAAAGGTTTACTAAAATAGTAGCCTTGTATGTACTGAATGTTTTTTGCTTTGGCATAAATCAGCTGCTCTAAAGTCTCTACCCCTTCAGCAACCACCGGTTTGTGTAGGTTGGCAGCCAAAGACGCGATTGAATTAAATACTGTCTGCAACTTCGCGTCGTCCACGACATGCGTAACAAAGGCTCGATCGATTTTTATCTCATCAAAACTAAGACGACACAAATAGCTCAAGCTAGAGAAACCGGTGCCAAAATCATCTATCGACACCTTAAAACCAAACGATTGAAATTGTTCTAATACCTGATTGACGTAGTTAAAGTTGTCAATCAAAGCAGACTCCGTCAGCTCCAACTTGATATTTTTCGGTTCCAGTCCCGCGCGCTCGATTGCAGCAAGCAGCTTATCAACGAAATCAACGTCTAGGATTTCAACCACGCTGATATTGAGGGCGAACAACAGATCAGAAGTATCCAATCCTTGGGACTCCATCTCGTCCACCAACTCTTTTAACTTTCTGATATTAAACTTCGTCAGCAGACCGATATCGCCAATTTTTTCCGCAATCGGGATAAATTCAACTGGAGAGACCATTTTTCCATGTAGCATCCAACGAATCAGACACTCAGCGCCGATCACCTTGTGGCTGTCTGTGTCATGAACTGGCTGAAAAACGACAAAAAAGGAATCATTCAAATCGGCTTGAGACACGGCTGCTCGAAACTCTGTCTCTAGGTTATTTTGATGCTCAATCTGCCTTGCCAAATCTTCTTGAAACTCAGCCAAACGAACCCGTTCTGACAGGACATCAAGTATCGCCATTTCCGCTTTATTTAGACTTTGTTCATGCGAATCACCCGCTTTTTCAAGGTAATAACCCAAGGCAACATTACTGAAAAAATGTCGACCATTGAAGTGAAATGGCGCATTCAAAACGCTATAAAAGCTCTCAACATCAAACTGTACGTCAAGCGGAATAAAGATATTAAAGCTGTCTGTCGAGTGCTTACTGCATATCGCGCTTTCTATTTCAGACGAAACGCGAGCCAGAATCTCCATAAACACTAAATTCGCGACGGCCGTTCCCCATATTTCATTAATACGTTGATAATTACAGATTCGAACACAGCACACTAAGCCATACTCATGCTCACTCGCTACCTTGGCTAAAAATGCCTCTCGATATAGAAGCCCTGTGTGTGGGTCTAACATTGACAACTGGCGATTCAGGCGCCGAGTGGTGATCAATTCTCCCTGCTCAACCGCATGTAAAACACAGAGCTCACCTTCAAAAATAATCGACAGTTTTATCCATTCAACGTTTTTATCTGGATAACTAATGCCCACCTCAAGATCGCACTCTTCTCTCGCTGTGATGGCCTGTACGATAAGCTTTGGTAGCTCTACTACGCCATACTGATCATCAACGAACCCAATCTCAGAGTGAAAAGCAAAGTCTCCAACCTCAGTACGAAACAGGGATTTCGCCTCCGGTGAAAGCGTTTGAACGGTCAAAGAGCTATCCACTACCATGTAAGCAATTTTTAGTGCAGAAATCTGTTGAGTGAATGAATTCATTTTACCACCAATGCCTTTTGAACTTGATAAGGTAACGCATGTAATGAGTAAACCCCTTTAACGCCTTGTTTTGCTATCGCTTCTTTGGGCATACCAAAAACCAAGCTACTTTCTTCATCTTGAGCTAGCGTCATCGCACCCGCCTGATGCATTTCCAACATTCCTTGTGCTCCATCGCTTCCCATTCCAGTAAGAATAACCCCTACCGCATTCTGTCCTGCCTTTTGCGCCGCAGACCGAAACAGCACATCAACCGATGGTTTATGTCTTGATACCAACGGGCCATCCTTTAATTCTAGATAATAATGCCCAGAGTGACACTCAATCATCAAATGAATCCCTCCAGGGGCAATATAAACCGTCCCCGATGAGAGAGGCATATTATGCTCAGCCTCAACCACTCTATGCTGTGTTTCAAGGTCAAGTCGCTCTGCAAATGCCAGAGTAAACTTGGGGGGCATATGCTGAACAATAACGATTGGCGGGCTATTGACGGGTGTTTTCTTCAAAAACTGGAAGACAGCATCGGTGCCTCCGGTTGACGCTCCAACGACAATAACTCGGTCATGGGAGGCGACTTTTTCATGGCTCACCTCCAGCATGACATCCGCGGAGTTTTTTTCTCGATAGCTTTCTTCCCCGAGATATTTGAGGGCTTTTACTTTAACGGCAGCCGCCTTTTTAATGGCTTTTAGAATATGTGAAACTTCTTTTGAATGAAGATAATGAGACAAATTACTTTGTGGCTTGTTGATGACCTCAATGGCGCCTGATGATAAAGCCTCTAAACTCAACTTAGGCTTTTCTTCCGTTTTAGACGAGCAGATGACCGTGGGCGTGGGATGAGTGGACATGATCTGTTTTAAAAAGGTAATACCGTCCATTTTGGGCATCGCAATATCAAGTAAAATAACATCAGGCCATTGCTTGTTCATTTTTCGTAATGCAATCACGGGATCAGGAGCGGCCCCAATAAGCGTCAATTCTCTATCGGCCTCAATCACCTCTCCGAGCACCTGACGCATGACCGCTGAGTCATCAACAATAAACACGTTTATCATGGATTTATTCATATCCTACCTTTTGATATGTACAGTTATCTATCAAGGTCACATTTGGGTTGCCTCGAAGAATATTCTCACTGTGGCCCAAAAAAAGAAGCCCATTGAGTTTAAGCGCGGAGATAATGTTAGTAACGATAAGCTGTTGAATTTCGGTAGAGAAGTAGATGAGGATATTGCGTAGAAAAATCACATCGTAGAGATCTTTACCCTTGGGTTTTAACAAGTTGTGTGATTGAAACTGACAATGACTTCTAAGAGATTTAACTAGAGTGAAATGATCAGAAAACTCTCCTATCCCCTTTAAGCAATAAGATTTTCGATAATGAGCAGGGATTTTCTCAGCGCCAGACAAATCGTATTGACACGCTTTGGCTTGCTCTATCGACAGTTCTGAGACATCGGTCCCTAGCAAAGACCAGTTCCCTGTTCCCAGTGTATCTTGAAGTATCATGGCGAGTGAATAAGCTTCTTCCCCCGTCGAACAAGCAGCACTCCAAGCCTTGATAGGACGTGACTTTAGAGTCGTATCAAGCAACTTTTCTAAGATGTTAAACTGATAATCTTCACGAAAAAATGAGGTTTCATGAGTCGTCATCTTATCAATGAAAAACCAAAATTCTCCATTGACGCTTCGATCAGCCAGTGAGTCCAGGTACTCCTCAAAATTAGCATGATGAGTCTTTGAAATTCGAACTTGTAAGCGGCTTTCAACCATCGTCATCTTATGCTTAGCTAAATGGATGCCCGTGCAGGATTCCACTAACTTCTGAATGCGTGCAAACTGCGTTTCATTCAATTTCACCGACATAACTATTGCTCTCGCAGACGAAATGACGAATGTTGATTTCTAAGAGTTTCTTGGTTAATTGCTTTGTAATCAAGGAGCGTCGCCATATCCAATATAGGGAATACTTCCTCTTTTAATCGAATCATCTGACTAACAAACTGCTCCGGTATATGAGAACCAAAAGCGGGTTTGTTGGTCTTCATCTCATCAGAAACCATCTCTATCGAACGAACCCGGCTAACCAGCAACCCTAAAATAATGAACTCGTTAGTCGTCATATCTTCTCTTTCATAGAGCACTATGCAACTGTACTTGTCATAATCTTGAGTTTGCGCCATCCCAAGGCGAGTCGCTGCATCAATCACGGGGACCACGCTACCACGAACATTAATCACACCATTGATAATGTTCGAACACATTGGAACAGAGGTAATCTGAGTCAGTTCAATCACTTCTTTAACCGAATGAATGGGAATCGCAAATGCCTCGCTAGCAATATCAACGAACAGTAGCCCAATGCCATCTAATTCCTTTACCTGATGTTCTAGCAATTCCGTCACGCGTTTCTCCTACCGATTACTAACTAGGGCCTGTAACTCTTAACTCATTCATTAACAGCGCTTCTATTAACAGCGGCGCCATCACTCGTTACTTTCTTTCTGTTGTTTCTTTCTGTTGTTTGGTTAACCAGCTCAACTGCTTGCTGACAAGTAGTTGATCGACATCGATGATCGTGAGTAAGCGAGTATCCAATTTTGCTAAGCCTTTAAGTAGCGGATTGGCTAGGTTCCCCGCCAAGTCAGGGATCGGCTCTAACTGGCTAACATCAATATCAATGACCTGTGTGACCAAGTCGACTTTATTACCAACGGTGTAGTGTTGTCCGTTATGCTCAAGCTCTGTCACAACAACACAAGTCTTTGGCCCAAGAGATAACATCTCTTTCCCTAAACACAGTGAAAGCTCAAAAATAGGCAACAGCTGCCCTCTCAGATTCATCGCGCCATTAATATAATCAGGAGACCCTGTTATCGGCTCTACTTCTGGGTATTCCATGATCTCTTTAATCTTTGAGATCGGATAAGCAAACAGACTTGAGCCTACTTTAAATTCAAGATACTTGTCGTAATGGTCAGTATTCGTCATTCCTGCTATCACATTCGACTCCTACTCATCGAAAGGAACATAACCGGACTCAGGTTTTGCACTTTTGTTACTTCTTGTACGCTCGCCCTGCTCATAACGACGATATGACGTATCGTGATTAGAGGTCAGTTTGAAAAAACCAACCGTTTTTCTAATCTCGCTGGTTTGCTCTTGCACCATAACAGCGGTCGACGCGAGCTCTTCTGAGGCTGATGCATTTTGCTGTGCTATTTCATCAAGCTGGGAAACGGTTCTATTGATTTCGGCAACGCTAGTGCTTTGCTCGGTTGATGCTGCGGTGATCTCTTGAACTAGATCTGCGGTTTTCTGAATATTCGGCACCATGCGATTCAGCATGTCCCCGGCATGTTGAGCCACCTTAACGCTGTTATCCGCTAATGAACTGATTTCTTGAGCCGCGACTTGACTTCGTTCCGCCAGTTTACGCACTTCATCCGCCACGACAGCAAAGCCTTTACCGTGCTCCCCTGCCCTTGCCGCCTCTATCGCAGCATTCAGTGCTAATAAGTTAGTTTTGTAGGCGATGTCTTCAATGATTCCTATTTTTTCTGCAATGGCTGTCATTGCATCCACCGTATCGTTTACCGCCTGCCCGCCTTCATTCGCTTCAGAGCTAGATTGAGTTGCAATGCCGTTTGTCACCTTTGAATTGTCGGTATTCATTGAAATGGATGAGCTCATTTGATCCAACGATGCACTCGTCTCTTCGACACTTGCTGCAAGCTGACTAGAGGTGGTACTGAGCATTTGAGAAGTGGTCGTGACTTCGTTGGTACTGTGGGCAATGGATTCAACCGATCGTTGAATGTCGAGTAAGATATTTTGCAGTTTATCTAGGAAACCATTGAAGTTTTGCGCCGTTTCTCCTACCTCATCGGAGCCAAAATCTGGGATTCGTCTCGTTAGATCCCCTTCACCTGAACGGAGGTCTTCTGCGGCTTCCGCCAATGCGCGAATGGGAACAACAATACCTCGAATCAAGAAAAGTACGATCACACACGCTAATACCACGGCCAAGCCTAATAGACTCCAGACTAACGAAATACTCTCTTCCGCGGCATCAACAAGGTTGCCTAACGACTCCACACTTTGCTTGTTAGCGTTGGCACTTATCTCATCAAGAATGGTTTCTAGCTTATGAAAAACTTCATGCTCTAGCCTATCTATTTGGGCAGCCGCTTCTAGCTTGTCTCTGGGACGGTAGGTATCAAAGATTTCTTTACCACCGTTATAGATCGCTAAATACATTCGCTCAACTTCGCTTAGACTTTGAATCTCGTTGGGTTTTCTTTCTAATGGTTTTATCTGAGATAAAAAGCCCGCAAACGTTCTAGCTTCTCTTTCAAAGGCAACAACTGCGCCAATTTCCCCACGCATGTAGTCGTTAAGGGCTGACATCATATCGCCCTGTTCGTCGATCAATTCTAGATAGTAACGAACACCTGGTAGGTCATCGTTCAATACCTCATCAAAATCCCCTTGCCCCGCATCGGCAACCTCTTCTTCTTTTAAGGCATCCAACAATCGCTCCAAAGGCTCTGAAAATTCCTTGATCAAATAATTGTATTGCTTCAAAGTTTGGGTTTCTAAGGTAGGGTCAAACTGTTGAAAAACCAGGGTTTCCATATCTTCATAATAGCGTTTGGACAAGTCATCTAACTGACGCATCATCACTCGGTCAATCGAGTCGAGCTGTTTGAGTTCTTCAAAAAAAGAAACGAACTCATTGTAGTTCGCAATGAAATCTTCTTTTTCTTCAGCCTCACCGGTAATGAACTCCAGCACATTGGAGTTCATATCACCCAATTCGTCTAACATACTGAGGGATAGGATGGCAGCTGGAATATCACTGTTCCCCACACTCACTGCGTACGACTCAATTGTTCGGTTTTTGCCCTGAACGGAAATAGCAATGATCAACAACAGTAAGCCCATGGTACACATGGCGATGATAATCTTGTTCCGTATCGATAGTTTTCCTATCATTTTCCTCTCCTTGGCTTTGTTGTCACTGCAAACGCAATTGCGGAATTTGTCACTACTCAGATTTCTGACTAAACAATTTCCCAGCTAAACAATTTCCCAGTTAAACATTTTCCCAGCTAAACAAAGCGCTCTGAAACATCAATTTCACTGCGACTCAATGTAATTTGAATCAATGCAAATATATCTAGAATGATGGCAACTTCTCCGCTTCCTAAGATGGTGGCGCCACTTACCCCTCTTAAGCCATCAAATATTGGCCCTAACGGCTTAACAACCGTTTGGTATTCACCGCTGAGCGTATCAACGACTAAGCCCGCTCTAAATGACCCAAACTGCACAACCACCAACGCTTCCTGATCAAATGCGCTCTGTGACGGCACACCAAACCACTCACTCAGTCTCATGAACGGTAAGGTTTCATCTCTTAAATCGACAAACTGTTTATTGCGGATGAAGGTTTCTGTTGTTACTTCTCTGAGCTCTAAACATTCGACCACGTTGTCTAGCGGAATAACGTAGTTTCCACCCGCCACTTGAAACATAAAACCATCGATAATTGAGAGCGTTAGAGGCAAGCGAATGATGAAGCGTGACCCAACCCCAGCTTTTGTATCTAGCTCAATAGTACCTCGGAGAAGCTCTATGTTTCGCTTGACCACATCCATTCCAACGCCACGTCCAGATAAGTCACTCACTGTCTCTTTAGTTGAAAAACCGGGTTCGAAGATCAATCGCTGTATATCGACAGACGGTGTGTCACTTGCAGAATCAATCAACCCTTTTGCTTTGGCTGTGGAGAGAATATGGCTCTCATCCAACCCTCGTCCGTCGTCTGATACCTCAATAACAATCGAGCCCGAATCATGGTAGGCATTTAGTCGGATCATCCCCTTCGGAGATTTTCCCGCGGCTAGTCGCTCCTCTTTGCTCTCAATGCCATGATCCATGGCGTTTCTCATGAGGTGCGTCAGCGGGTCACTGAGTTTTTCGACAAAGGTTTTATCCAATTCTGTGTCTGCGCCAGTGATAACCAGATCCACGTCTTTATCCAGCTCCGACGCAATGTCTCGAACCACTCGTTTATATTTCTTAAAGGTATCGCCTATCTGAACCATGCGAAGTTGCAAGGAGCTGTCTCGAATACTCTCGACGAGACGCTCAAGTTGCGCCATGGCTTCGATTAATGTTTCATCACCCGTTTCATGCGCTAGAAGGTTGGTTCTTGCTCCCGTTATGACCATTTCTCCAACTAAGTCGATGAGTTGGTCAAGCTTCTCAGCCTCAACTCGTAAGGTTTTCGCTATCGCAACAGGAGGCGTTTGTTTGTTTATAGCGGCGTTAATCACATCAGGTGAGATGCGTTGATTTTCCTCAAGGACACTGCCTAATAAGGGCGCGGGAGGCTGTGATGTGCCAAGATTTTTTTGCATATTAAGCCCAAGTTCGAGTTCGCTCTGACTCAACGCGCCAACCTGCACTAAGATTTCACCCAGCCTCTGCTTCGATGCAGGAAGGTGATGAATAAGGTCAATATAATGGGATACCTGACTGTCGGGAGGAACAATAACCAGGTGGGCATCATTAAGAATGAATTCGAAAGCATCGAGAATCGCCTGTCGATTGACGGCAGCTTGGAGTCGAACTTCAAAGCCCAAGTAACATTTTTCTGGGTCAAAGGTATCGATACTATTAATGTCATCATCAATGATATGTACCGACTGTATCTCACCAAGTGTCGCTAAAAATCGAACAAACGAGAGCGGATCGAACCCATCTTGATAGACATCCGGGTCAGGATGAAAAGAGATATGCCATATTCCAAGTGATAATGGCGAAGAGTCTGTTTTCTGAACTTGCTCTCTGTGTTTCTTATCATCAAAATCGACGGCCAGATCAGGCAAGTATTTGAGTATTTGATCAGACAGAGCGGAGGTTTTTGACTCTATTTCTTTAGGCGTTGAATGAGAAGAATTCTGAGGATCAATATTGTCCACATGAAGCTGCAGTACATCGGTTGCATCGATCAACAAAGTGACGATAGTGCTATCAACTTCGATGTCTAATTCTCTAAGACGTTCCAGCAGGGATTCGAGTAAATGACTAAAATCAACTAAGTCATCCAAACCAAACAGACCAGCACTGCCTTTAATCGTATGAACGGCCCGAAACACTTCATGAAGCCAATCGATCTGGCCATAATTTGCCGTGCTCTCATTATCAATCAGTAACTGCTCTGTCTCACTTAAAAGCTCATCTGCTTCCAGAATAAAGGTAGTCAATGCTTGGTTTACGTCACTACTCATGACGTTTCACCCAAAGGTTCGATGTCACCACTGTATAAATCGTTCTCCAGATGAAGCATCTGGATATAATCGCTCACGCTAGGACTGAGAGAGGAGAAAGGCGGAAATTTGTGATAGTGCTTTGAAAACTTAGAAAACCAAAGAAGTAACTGGAAACCGGCTGTATCAAGTTCTTCCACTTCAGAAGCATCAAGTTGAACCAAATGGTCAGATTCTATGATCGCAATTAACTCTCTATGAACGTCTCCGACTTCATAGATGGTTAATTCCTGTGGGAGCAAATACACTTTTGCGCTCATAAGCCCACTACCTTGATAACAACTTTGATACAGCTTGTAGCATTTGATCAGGTTTAAATGGCTTGACCATCCAGGCCTTAGCGCCCGCTTTACGACTCTCTTCTTTTAAGTACTCCTGATTCTCTGTTGTCAACATGATAATCGGAGTGAATCGATATTTATCGAGTGTTTTCACCTGCTTTACAAAATCAATACCATTCATGTTAGGCATATTGACATCGCTGATGATTAGGTGAATCTTCGAGCCATTGAGTTTAGATAGGCCATCAACGCCATCTTTGGCTTCGATCACATCATACCCTTCTCCCGTTAAGGCGATATTCACGACTTGACGCAGTGATTCTGAATCATCCACAATTAATATCGTCTTCTTCATCAAATGTTTACTCCCACTAAAAAAAGGTTATGCCGTTACCTTGTGTATTCGTCGAGCTCTTTTCTGATACTGCGTGTTCGGTGCGACTCTTAATCTTTAGCAATTCACTCAGTAACCATTCTTCATCCCAAGCCGTGCCTTCTTGTTCAAATGATCTCAACTGCGAATTGATCAGTGTTAAACCTTCTATGACGCCTGCTTGTCGCTGGAGATTCCTATCACCGTGCTGCAATAACTCCATCAATTCTTTATAGGCCGCTTTCATTTTTTGCTCGAGTTGTTCCACTTCCTTTCCATTTTCTGAAAGTCCGATTGAGTTTCGCTGCTTGACTAGCTGACTCAAGCTGACGAAAAGGGAGGTAATTTGATTAATGGATTGATGCGAGTCGCTGTAAGACGTATCGAGTTGTTGAGTCAATTCAGGGATGAGCGTTGTCTGTAAAGAATTTAACGGTGAATACGTAAGATCTGAGCTTGATTCCGATTCACTGCTTCTCAGCTGCCATGAAAAAATAGCAACAATTATGGCGGCAGCAAATAGGCTCTTCCACCCAATACCGAATAGTACTAATAATACGATTAGTACTGCGATACCTATCTTTGGTGTACTGCCAACCCTGCCCACTGCATCACTCCTTTTATCTACAATCTAGTAAATAGCCTAGTTCATATTGAAAGAAATGCTAAAATTCATACCCCTAGGGACAAAAAAGGCCAGGTCACTCTTCGTGATCTGGCCTCAAAACTGACAAATTAAAGGTTGTTTATAGGGTGACAGTTCCCTTACTGCGAATGTTGCTGTTCAAACTCTTTCATCAATTTCACAAGCGCTTGCACACCTTCTATTGGCATCGCATTGTAAATGGAAGCACGCATACCCCCGACAGCTCTATGACCTTTCAGTGCGGCTAATCCACGGTTTTCCGCCTGTTTAAGAAACTCACCATCAAGCTCAGGGTTACTTAACTGGAACGGCACGTTCATTAAAGAACGATTCTCTGAACATACCCCATTGTGATAAAAGTCAGACTGGTCGATAAAGTCATACAGTAACGCCGCTTTTTCTCTGTTCACTTTTTCGATCGCTTTTACCCCACCCTGAGCTTTAAGCCATTTAAAAACTTGCCCCGATAAATACCAAGCGTAAGTAGGTGGCGTGTTGTACATAGATTCTTTTTCAGCCAGTACTTTGTAATTAAGCACACTGGGTACTAGCTTAGATGCCAGATCCAGTAAATCATCACGTACGATGACAATACAAATACCCGCTGGCCCAATGTTCTTTTGCGCTCCTGCGTAAATCACTCCGTATTTCGATACGTCAATCTCTCTCGACAGAATGGTCGACGACATATCAGCAACAATAGGAAGGTCTGTGTTCGGTAAATCGTTTATCTCGATTCCATCAATGGTTTCATTTGGGCAGAAGTGTACAAACGCTGATTGCTCATCAATTTCCCATTCTTTTGCAGGCTTGACCGCTACTTTTCCATCAACCGTCGTTTTTGCATTAAATACGACCGTCTCACAATAACGATCAGCTTCATTGATCGCACTCTCGGCCCAATAGCCGGCATCGATGTATGTCGCTTTGGTTTTATCACCCAGTAGATTCATTGGGATGGCCGTGAATTGAGCTCTCGCACCACCGTGACAAAACAATACTTTGTAGTTGTCTGGCACACCTAATAAATCGCGTAAATCCTGCTCTGCTTCATCAGCAACCTGAATGAACTCTTTACTGCGATGGCTGATTTCCATGACAGATGTGCCCAAATTGTTCCAGTTGATAAATTCGGCTTGCGCTACTTCCATGACGGCTTTAGGCAGACCGGCTGGGCCAGCACTAAAGTTAAATACGTTATCTGACGTGCACTGCATGCGATTCCTTGCTCCCAAAAATGACTATTTCTAAATATCTATCGAGATTAATAGCACGTTTTATTGCGGATAAAAAGCAACAAAAGAGCTCTTAGGAGCTCTTTTGTTTGTCGAACGACGATTTGTTACAACTTCACCAAGTCAACATACTACTGCTGCATCAACATTGGCAGTAAAAGAGCCATGAGTGGAATTTCCTGACCACTTTCAAATACTACATTCGCATTTTGCAGTTCGGCCTTAATCTGGTAACCCTGTTCAGTTTGTTCTACCATTTCCATAACTATCGCTTCATCAATTCCTTGCTTTATGAAAGGAAAATCCGTCACCAACTGGTTTGAGAAATACGTACTTAATTCACCTTTTAGCGCAGGGAGTATTTTACTTGGATCCTGTGAAATGCTGTCCGTCCCTTCCGGTACGCTAAGTTTCCATTTTGACTCAAACTCACCTTGTCCAACCTTTAATGACATGGAGTTCATAGCCAAATAAAAGCCTTTTGAAAATAACGCTTCGACATGAGGAATCGCTTCCGCTATTTCATTTTCTGTCATCATTGGGTTGCTTTGGTACATCGACATCAGGTTTTCAAAAGCTAAGCTATCAATGTCACCCATTGAAAAATCCAGTTGAAACTCTTCAATAGAACCATCAGGAGTCAGCATTGAGCCCATATCCATTTTATGATTGCTATTAAGACGGTTTTCTTCTGCATTCAGTTCAGAGCTAAATTGATATTGCCCATGCTCAATTTCAACCGTGGGCTGTTGGTTCGAAAACTCTGAGATAGAGAAACGCTCCATTGCGATGGATTGATTGCCCAGCCAAAAACCTTTTGCCTGTTTACCTTCACCCTTTCCATTAATGCCCGATAAAGTCAGCTTTTCGCCTGTCGCGAAATCTAATTCAATGGATGGGATGTCGAGTTGATAAGTCAATTGGCCAAGAACCGTCACGCTCCCCTCAAGGCTGGCAGGCGATACAGAGATCGCCATCTCTTCGCCATTTTTGGTTTGGTAGTACCAACTGGCTAAATTCATAGAGAAATCAGTATTGCCATTTAGTTGAGTCACGCTATCAACCGTTAATGGAAAGTCTTGGCCTTCAAGTGAAGAGTGAGCCGTTAAGCTCAGCAAACCGTGTTTCACCGCACTAACAACGACAAATTCGGTTGGTAAATCGTCGGCTTTAAACTGCGCGATCATTGTAGGGTCCAGAAGCTCATAACGTGTTTTCACATTTGAGCTCAAATAGCCTCGGTCATACTCCTTTATCTCAGAACTAATGAGTTCGCTACTAATATGTGCAACACCATCGGTAATCACACTCTGGCCTATTTGACCAACGGCTAACGGCCAGCAAAGTACCATCAACACTGAACCGCCAATCGCGCCTATCATTTTTAGTTGCTTCATAATCTAGGGTCTACCCACCTGTTTTTGTACCAATTCTACTGAGAAAAGATTGAGTTAAATCAGAGTATTGCTTTTATTTCTAAGAAGAGCAAATTTCTGAAACCTAGCTCTCAATACACTTTATCTAATATTGATAGAGTTTTCTAAGATCCGTTTGTCTGTGAGAATTTAGTGAACTCGTTTTCTGTCTTGTATCTCGATAACAACCCTATCAGCGTCGAACAGTTACGCGCTGAACTTAGACCATTCGCCGAGCAATTTGATGTTCACTCTGCTGAAAGTATCGAAGACGCAAACTCGACACTTGAATATTGTCAACAGCAAGGCCAAGGAGTCGCTTTGGTCATAGCCAACCATCATTCACATTTTAATGGTGTGGAGTTTCTTATTCAGTTGGATAAATCGACTCACACCAAACGTGCTCGAAAAATCCTTCTAAGCAGCGGACAAAACATACAAGCCATCCTCTCGGCAGTAAATGAGGGACGTTTGGATCACTGCCTTACCAAACCACTGCAGGATAAATTAGTCTACAAGACCGTAAAAAAAGAACTGACCACCTTCGTTATCGAACAGGATAAAGAGAACCTTCTTTCCTATAGCCAAATTTTAGATCAACAGCAGCTTCTGCGAGCCCACATTGATGCTCAAATGAAACGTTATCAAGAAGGGTTTATCCTAGAGCATCATCGACTCTCCGATATAGAGTTGGCTCAGCAGGTCATCGACTCCCTCAATCAGTTTTTTGCAAATGAAGACGAGACACATGCGTGCAGGGAGTACTCTGCCGACCACCTTCTAACAAAAGAAGGGGAAGATAATCAGTTCTTATGGTTCATTACTGAAGGAAAAGTCGCGCTGTATAAGAAAGACGAACTGGGACAGCAGCGAGAAGTCGTGAGGCACGAAAAAGGTAACATTGTTGGCGGGATGTCTTTTGTCACCGGAGAGCCTTCATTTTCTACGGCATTAACTCTCACCAAAACAAAAGTCATTAAAATTAATAGGGATATTTTCACAAAGGTCATGCACTCCAATACTCACCTTCTCCCTCTATTTACTAATTTGCTATTGCGCCACTTTAATCGACGCTTGCAACGCAGCATCAATACGAAACTTCAGTTACAGAAAACACTAGAATCCTTAGAAACCGCGCACCAACAACTTATCGAGCGCGAAAAGATGGCGATGCTGGGTCAACTAGTCGCTGGCGTCGCGCACGAACTGAACAACCCCATCGCAGCAATATTGAGGGGGACAGAAACGTTAACCAATAAGATGGGGCAACTCATTGAAAATCGTGCCGATCGTTCAACTGATGGAAAAGGGGTGCAGATACTAAACCGTGCACTCGTTTCATACCCAACCTCAACAGCGGAAGAAAGAGAAAGATCAAAACGTGTTGAGAGTGAGATTAAGCATCGATTGTTGGCAAAGAAATTGGTAAAGCTTAACCTTGAAGATGATGACGAACTGAAAAACATCGCCAAGCACAACAGTGAAAAAGCACTCGATATTGTCAACGATCTCGAAGCTTATCACCTCACTGGAAGTACATTGCGTTCTATTAATGTTTGCGCTCAACGCATAGCAGATATGGTAAAAAGTTTAAAAGGATACGCTAGAGCTGATGATGAAGTCTTCCACTTGGTAGATATTCGTGAAGGTATTGAAGATACGTTAGTGATCTTTGAAAATAAGCTCAAACGACACACCGTGACTAAACACTATGATGACTTGCCTAGTCTGCAATGCCTCCCGATCGCACTGCAACAAGTATGGACTAATCTAATCGCAAATGCCATTGACGCCTTCCCAGAACATGGACAACTAACAATCCGCACTAGCACAAAATCGGTTAACAACACTGACTGGGTTTATGTGTCGTTTGAAGATAATGGATGTGGTATATCCCCTGCCCTTCAAGAGCAAATTTTCACCTTAAACTTCACCACAAAAAAAGAAGGTAATTTTGGTCTTGGAATCGGGTTATCCGTATGTCAACAGATAGTTAACCAACACAAGGGAAAGATCGAGGTTGAATCTCAGCCCGGAAAATATACCAAGATGACCGTATGGCTTCCTCTTCACACAACTGAATTAAGCAACAAGGAGTACATATGAACAAATATATGATCTTATGCGTAGATGACGAACGAGACGTGCTTGATAGCGTTATTCAAGATTTAGATTGTTTTGAAGAGCATTTCATTGTGGAGGCAGCAGAATCAGTCAATGAGGCTAAAAGTATCCTCTCTGAAGCCAGTGCAGCAAACATAAAACTCGCGCTTATTTTGTGTGACCACATAATGCCCGAGCAAACTGGGATAAGCTTTCTCATTGACCTTCAGCAAGAAGACACGACGAAAAACAGTAGAAAGTTACTTCTAACTGGACAAGCAGGCCTTGACGACACCGTCGATGCCATTAACCATTCGAGCTTAGACTACTTCATTGCCAAACCATGGAAAGGCGAGGCATTAAGACAAGTTATCACAAAGCAACTCACGGAATACATGATCGAAAATGAAGCCGATCTCATGCCTTGGGCTTCGATTCTCGATACTGAAAAGATCTTTGATGCGATTGCCAAAAATAGAATTAGCTTTGGAGAATAGGATTTTTAGCTCTTAGCATTCAAAAATAAACACTAAAATTACGCATTATTTGCAAATACGGTAAAAGAATGACATTTTTTATGGTGTCACCGTACACGGATGCATTATCATGTCGTGATAAATCAGAGTCATAGCAGTCCCGCTGCTTAGGACAACGGAAATAACTAGGAATAGGTCCATCGTAACTATGCGTAAAACAATTATTGCTACAGCTTTATTGCTCGCGTCTGGTCAAGCATTTGCAGAAACAGACCCAAATAGCCCATCTGTCATGAGTAACTTCAGTTACGATTATTTTGAAGCTCGTATTGGTGCTAGCCCAGTGACTTTTGGTGGTGCTATCAGCAAAACAATTCACCCTAATGCTCATGCCGTAGCACGTATCGACTCTGAATTTGAAGGTGATTACGATGCAGCAGCTGGTTTTGGTTTTCATGCTCCAATGAATAACTGGGCTGATTTTACTGGTGAAATGCTCTTTCGCATTCAAGATCAAGGCAGCACTGAAACCGGCATTGAAATCAATTTAGGTATTCGCCAGTGGTTAGGCCCTCAATTAGAAGTGGGTGCTAAAGGTGGATATGTTTCCATTGATAAGAAAGATGACTGGCTAGGCTCTGCACATGTTCGCTTCCACTCTACAGAGCTTTTCTCTGTCGGCGCTGAACTGCGTATTAATGATGCGTACGGTGACCAAGCAATGATGACGGCACGATTCAAGTTCTAAAAGGCATTGATCTATTTTATCATTAGAGCGATAACAGAATAACAGCCGTCGCTGAATACAAAAAACCGCTCATAATAGAGCGGTTTTTTAATATTTGCTTTCATTTTACTAGTGACAACTTTCTAATAGCTGACGTTTGCGAGGCTCTTGAATGAGTTTCCAATGAATGCCTTCCACGGCTCCTGCAAATTTCCACAAAAGCTTCACATCAACATCGGTCCCATAAGCATTACGTACTTTAGAATAAACCGCTGAAGCGCCTAATTGCATAAACGTTTCAACATCATCAATGCCAGCCTTCTTCACCATACGCTCTAAAGTCAGTTGCATGTTTGGTAGGTCTCTCAAGCGACGGCTAGCAGAAGATTTCTGAAACTGACGCTGATCAACAGACAACTTAATTGATGTTTTTACAATATCTTGCAGTGACTCATGCTGCCCTACAAATATATCCGTTATATCGTAGTAATTTACTGTCGCGGTTGTTTGCTTCTTCACATGACGGTATTTCTCACAACCTAGTTCATTAAGCCTTGAATCAAGTTGTTCACCACCACGGATAAATACTTTGTCGCCACTTAACAAGGCAAACATCGCTTCTTTCTTAAATAACCCTATACCACCAAACATTGAACGCTTTTGAAAATCTCCAAAAGCTCGGACGTACTCCATAAACTGTTGCTCTGTCATATCCATTGATCCTTCTAATCATGTTTTACCCCGATTATTTGTGATCACCAGATAGCAGCTTTTATAGCGAATAATTTAAAACTCCGAGACTGATATTATATTTTATATTGAGTTCGTCTCAGTTAGTAAGGAAATGATAGTTAACGATGAAAAATAAGTCTGTTCAAATGTCACATCAATGAGAGTCAAAATTGAATTATATGAGACCGAAATCACAAACATACATTATGAGTACCGATGAAGCATCTAACAAAAATATCAATAATGGTATAGGAATCGACTCGCTATGTAAGTTGTTGCTAACCTAGACGTCAATTAGTTACACTGTAGGTGTATTCCTTTGGTGACCTGCTATGAATCATTTATCTCTCTATTGGCTCCCTGATAATAAAGAGGCACTCCTCGAAAGTATTGAGAGCGAGTTTTCTGAGCTTATTGCCCACTCAGTAAGCACAGGAAAAATTACTCTGCCTCCAATTTCAGAGGTCGTACTACGCATTCAAAAACTCTGTACACAAGAAAGTACAGAGATTTTCGACATCGCAGACTGTCTACTCGAAGACCCAGGACTTGCCGCAATTGTCATTCGTGTTGCCAACTCTGTTATTTTTAACAGACGCAACATTACTTGCACCGATTTATTCACTGCCGTTTCTCGATTGGGGATATTACGTGTTCGTGACATAGTCACCGCTCAGGCTATAGAGCAACTTAAACACACGGTAAGTTTGAATAAAGCATGTAGCCGCATTTTGGTAAAAAGCGCAGCAACATCGAGAGAACTAGCTGCAACCATGGTAATGGTCGCGAGAGCGTTCAAAGAAGAA
>NZ_MCWZ01000001.1 GCF_002877365.1 Vibrio sp. 10N.261.55.A7 | reverse complement strand
ATCATTTAATTTATCGGGTTGATTTTTATGTCTAAGAACATCTATTTAGTCCTAGGGGTTCTCTCTGGCGCTCTAGGTGCCATCACACTATTCTCTATAATGACTTTTACGAGCTATTGGTTCGTACGTACTATCTTACTTAGCTAGTTTGAATTTAGTGAATGAGGAATACATGAAAACAGTTTTGATCACAGGTGGAAACAGAGGTATCGGGCTAAGCTTAGTCACCCAATATCTTCAGCGTAACTGGCATGTTCATACTACTTATCGAGAAGTGAGTAAATCAAGAGAGTTACTGGACATTGAAAGAAATAATCACAACCTAGTCTGCCATCAATTAGAGATAACGGACTACACCAAGTTTCCTACATTGGCCGACATCCTTCCCAACCTCGACTTACTCATCAACAGTGCTGGCTATTATGGCCCTAAGAGTAACCAACTTGGTCAAATCGACGTTGAGGAATGGCGGAACGTTTTTGAAACCAACACTATCGCTCCCTTGAAACTGGTTGAAGCGCTCTACCCTAATCTACTTGAGGGGGCAGACAAAACAATCGCCTGTCTTTCATCTAAAGTTGGGAGCATGACAGAGAACACATCAGGTGGTGGCTATATCTATCGATCGTCAAAAGCCGCGCTCAACTCGGTCGTTAAGAGCTTGAGTAACGATCTTTCTGCGGAAGGCTTCAGAGTGGTTGCCCTTCATCCTGGATGGGTAAAAACGGAAATGGGCGGGCCCAATGCGCTAATAGATACCAATACATCGGCCTCTGGCCTAATCAACGTGATTGAGCAGTTAACACCAGAGAAAAGTGGCCACTTCTTGAACTATGATGGAACCTCTATTCCTTGGTGACACCAATGTTGCCCTCACATGCTGAGTACCCGCACATGCTTATCACGCCATTCATTGGTCATGTTCGTAAGACTTGGCACTGACTGGGTCACCTAAGCAGCGGGCTTCTTGCCTTTCTTGGCATAGGCTCGCTTTTTGCGCTTGAAGGCCGGGCGCTCTACCTTTGGAAGAGATCGCAGAGATTCTGGCACTGCGTTAACTTTTACATCTGACATAATGGACGTTACACGGTCTTGTAAAGCGTGCATAAAAGGTTGATAAGCTTGATTCTTTTCTGCCATCCCTTGAAGCTGATGTTCCCAGTGCGCTGTCATATCAGGATAGGTAGACTCTTTGGGCAAAGCATGAATCAGCCCTCTTCCTGCAGGGCTTCCATTGATGCTTTTACCGTTTCGAATCAGCAACTGCCTCTTAAAAAGCGTGTCCAAAATACCCGCTCTTGTCGCCTCAGTGCCTAAGCCATCGGTTTCTTTCAAAATTGATTTCAGGCTTCTGTCTTCAACAAAGCGAGCGATACCCGTCATCGCTTGCAGTAGGGTGGCTTCCGTAAAGTGTTTTGGCGGCTCTGTCTTTCGATCATGAATTCGACCTTCTCGACAGGTTAGTACTTCTCCTTGCTTTAATGCAGGAACCGTATCACTGGTCTCATCGTCGGATTTACTTTTTCCAACCAGTTCTTTCCAGCCCGTCTCGACTAACTGCTTGCCTTTAGCAATAAATAAACCACCCGCAATATCAAACTCCAGCTTGGATTCCGCATAGACTGCCGGCGGATAAAACTGCATCAAATACTGCCTAGCGATCTGTTGATAAATTTTCATCTCACTGGCAGAAAGCGCGGTAAGTGATGATTTTTTCGGAGTAGGAATGATCGCATGGTGAGCGTCGACTTTGCTGTCATTCCACGCTTTGGACTTGATCGACAAGTTTGCGTTTGAAACCGCTTGGTTTAGATCGCTGATATTGTTTGCGATCGCTTGTGTCACCGATCCAGCCTGAGCATAGTGTTCTACTGGCAGGTAACGGCTATCAGAACGAGGATAGGTAATAAGCTTATGCTTTTCATACAATGACTGACACGTATCCAACACTTGCTGCGCGCTCATACCAAAGCGTTTGGCAGCGTCAATTTGAAGAGATGAAAGCGAATACGGCAATGGCGCATACTGTTTGGTGTGCTTTTGCTCTGACTTCACCACTTTTGCAGGCTGACTAGCGATTCGTTGCGACACATTTTCAACCAACTTCCGATTGAGTATTCGCCCTTCTTCATCCTGCCAGGGCTCACACGCCTCACTGGGCTTCCACTTTGCAACAATATCAAACATTGCGTTGTTATCTTGATATGGGATGAGCGCATCGAGCGTGAAATAATCTTTCGAGATAAAGTTCTCTATCTCCTCATCACGCCTTACCACTAAGCCCAATACAGGGGTTTGCACTCGCCCCACAGACAGTACGCCGTGATACCCTGCTTTTTGTCCAAGCAACGTATAAGCGCGAGTCATGTTCATGCCATATAGCCAGTCGGCTCTTGAACGTGCTAACGCAGAAATAGAGAGGGGAATAAAGTCGCGGTTACTTCTCATGTGAGTAAGTGCTCGCTTAACAGCTGGAAGGTTTAAGTCGCTAATAAGAAGGCGTTGGGCCGCTTCTTTTTTCTTCTTAGCCACTTTGCAGTAATCAAGAACTTCATCAACTAACAGTTGCCCTTCTCTATCAGGGTCGCCTGCATGAACAATAGAAGACGCTTCTTTCAGAAGTTTTCTAATCACCGTGAGCTGTTTACTGGATGTCTTTCTAGGTCGAAGCTGCCACTGTTCTGGCACGATGGGAAGATCGGAGAGATTCCATTTTTTATAGCGCTCGTGGTAAGCATCGGGCTCAACCTGTTCTAGCAAGTGACCAATACACCAGGTCACAATATCGCCATTTCCACAGCGGATAAAACCTTGATCTTTCTTTTGTGGATTGGGTAAGGCGGCGGCGATAGCTCGGCCTAAACTGGGTTTTTCGGCAATAATTAGACGAGACATGAATACCGTCGCTATAAAAACAATCAGGGCCACATTCTAAAATGTGGCCCTGATATTTCAAGCAATATTGTATATTTACACAGTATTACTCAGCGTCGTCTTGCTTGTCAGCCATCGCTTCTTTTATTAGAGGCTGAAGTTCGCCTTTTTGGAACATCTCTAAAATGATGTCACAACCGCCAATCAATTCACCTTCAACCCAAAGCTGCGGGAATGTAGGCCATTGAGCATAAGCAGGCAGCTCAGCACGGATATCTGGGTTTTGCAGAATATCTACATAAGCAAACTTCTCACCACACGCCATTAGCGCTTGTGATGCTTGAGAAGAAAAACCACAGCTAGGTAGTTTAGGCGAACCTTTCATGTATAGAAGGATAGTGTTTTCAGCAATTTGCTGTTTAATTTTATCGATAGTTTCCATTGCTTCCTCTGAATCGATGTCCTGCATTGAGTTCGTCATTCTAAAGCATTGCTAAAGAATAAAAACCATTGAAATAGTCAGGTTATTAATTTGTTCTCATTTTGATGCAAAACTTACAACAAAATTGGTGACAAACCTTTTAATAAAGTAAAAACTTGCTAAACTATATCTCAAGTCGCCTTGACCGACAAAAATAAAAATATATTGGAAGCAATGAAAGAGAGTTAAGTCTCTCATCTAACTGGAGAATTAAGCAATGTCATTTGAACTACCAGCACTACCTTATGCAAAAGACGCACTAGAACCACACATCTCTGCAGAGACTCTAGATTTCCACCACGGTAAACACCACAACACTTACGTCGTTAAGCTAAACGGTCTTCTCCCTGGTACTGAGTTCGAAGGCAAGTCTCTAGAAGACATCATCAAGACTTCTACTGGTGGCGTATTCAACAATGCTGCTCAAATCTGGAACCACACGTTCTACTGGCACTGTCTAGCTCCTAAAGCGGGCGGCGAGCCAACTGGCGCTGTTGCAGAAGCGATCAACGCTGCATTCGGTTCTTTTGAAGAGTTCAAAGCAAAATTCACTGATTCAGCAATCAACAACTTCGGTTCTTCATGGACTTGGTTAGTGAAAAAAGCTGACGGCTCTCTAGAGATCGTAAACACGTCTAACGCAGCGACTCCACTAACAGAAGAAGGGACAACTCCACTTCTAACTGTTGACCTATGGGAACACGCTTACTACATCGATTTCCGTAACGTTCGTCCTGATTACATGGCTGCGTTCTGGAACCTAGTAAACTGGGATTTCGTAGCACAAAACCTAGCGAAGTAATTCGTCTACGTTTTCACTCAATTTAGTCATTTCTAAAGCCCACATTTTTGTGGGCTTTTTCTTTATTCATCCATATCTTCTGTAATTTAGCTTCCCTTCACTGCATATAAACCTAAAGTTATCCAAACACTTGCCGCTAAAAGTGAATTCAACGGGGAGTGTCATGCAAATACATACGTTAGACAAAGCAGCAGTTATCAACGAGCTACAATTTGGCTCGGGGATAAGTCATGCCGTTCAAACGGGTCGGCGGGCTGATTTTGCACTCATTATGTCAATGTTCTCAGACGATGTTCGAGACAACACACCTGTAGAAAAAATTGATGAGCCAGAGTTCACCGATCAAACTCTACGAAAACGATTTGAGCTTCGGCCCCCTCAACAACTGAGATCTGATCAAAATTCCTACAAAATATCCGCAACACAGGCAAACGCGTTTCATCAAGGTGGGTTAATGAGTGCCAAACTCAATCATTACCTAGTTCCTGAAACGCTGACATTTTTACCTGAAGAAACGAGCGGTCTTCCGGAAGAGGTTTATCATAACTTATCCGGCCATGTAAGAAGGCAACTTACTGAAAGTAAACCAAAAAACCTTCTTCCACTTGACCTTTACAATCAGCTTGTGGTCGCGCAACGAAGTTTCCAAATACAATCCCAAGTCTAGAATATTGTTCTCACTATTAAGACCGATTCAGCAAATGAATGCATTAATGTGATGGCTCGCTAACTTTCATCATTAAACCTTCTCATCCACAGCTTATTTGAAGTTATTCACACATAAAGCACAGTTAATGAACCATGCTATGTGGACAAAAAAATCCCACCAATAAAAATAGACAAGGGGTATTATCATTAATGGATATTAAAAGTGCTGTCATCTTAATTACATCTGCCGGTTCGTTGTTAGGGGGTACGCTGGCAACTCACTTTGCATCACTCGGTGCAAAGATTGTACTGTGCGATCAAGATATGAATCTGCTGAACGACACCTATCACCGTTGTAAAACAATCTCTGATGACGTGTATTATTTCAAGGTAGAAGATTACTCTTTAGGCTCCATCCACCAGCTTTTTGATTTTGTTGATGACAAATTCCAGCGCTCGCCTGATGTTCTAGTTAATAACTGGCCAAATGCGCCACTACCTGGTTTGATTGGTAACCAGTCTGCTGAGCAGTTTTCTCATCAGTTAACAACATTAGCGTCAACTCTGTTTGGCTTCGGGCAAGCAAGCGCTGAAAGAATGTGCCTAGAAAAGAAGCACGGCGTCATCGTTAACGTTATTTCAGTCGACGACAGACATGATTTGGAAGGGTTTGAGAACGCCTCATCGATTGTGACAGGCTTTACCCAGAGCTGGGCTAAAGAGCTGACACCATTTAACATTCGCGTTGGAGGCGTTGTGCCAGCACTGAGTCGCTCTTCTAAAAATCGAGATTACCACTGGCCACAGGTGAGAGATGAACTGATTCGAAATACGGAATACATTGTCGCTAATGACTATTTTAGTGGACGCATAATGGCAGCAGAAGCATCATGATCCCCTCCATTCCGGCACTTATCTCTATCCAAGTACGCTAATTTTGCAGTTGGTCTAATAGTCGGTCAGCTGCTTCTTCTATCAAATCGAGCACCAAATCGAACCCTTTGTCCCCACCATAGTACGGATCTGGAATTTCACTATAATCAGACGATGAATAACTGAGAAATAGTGCCAGTTTATGTTGATGTTCCACCGGGCAAATGTCGTAAAGATCAGCTAAATTCGCTTTATCTGCCGCCAAAATCAGACCAAATCGTTCAAAATCCGAACTTTCAACCTTTCTTGACTGAATGTTAGCAAAGCTATATCCACGTTGCTCTCCAACTCGTTGCGATCGGCTGTCAGGCGCACTTCCTTGATGAAAACCAATCGTTCCCGCAGAATCAACGTCAATATCCATCCCCCGCTCTTTGGCCTTAGCTCTTAGTACAGCTTCCCCAGTGGGTGAACGGCAAATGTTGCCCATGCAGACCACTAATATTGAGGGTTTGTTCATGTTTTCCATTCTATTGATTCCTTTCTTATCCATACTTCCGAAACACACATAACGGATGTTATCACCAACAAAGTCAATGGTTTATAATTCTTTTAGGCAGTATCAATTTTGCAAACTCTTTCCATGCTTAAAATCAGTACGAATTGAAACCGATTGTATCACTAGCTCCAATTAAGGAGTTGAACCCTAAAGATTTTTATCGTCAGTCGAAGCAAAGTCTAGTTGATCCACATGTTCAGATCTTGCTATAGGGCCTTAATACCGCTGTACAGCAGCACTAATGCCTACCAGTGCCATCGCCCATCATACCCACTTAACACCATTCTATTCGGATACTGCCCCTCATTCCTAACCTTTGTGCTATCAAGGAATAAGAAAATCTCTTTCTTTGAACCCTTCTAGGTGTTATACATATATATAACACCAATTCAGCAGAGACCCATTTATGACGCACTGGAATGATCGCCAACCGATTTTTCGCCAGTTGGCTGATCAAATCACTCAACAGATATTGAAAGGCGTTTGGCGAGAAGGCGAAGCTTTGCCTTCGGTTCGCAATATCTCGGCAGAGATGAAAATCAACCACCTAACCGTCATGAAAGGTTACCAACTACTGGTTGACGAGGGCTTGGTGGAAAAGAAACGAGGTCAAGGCATGTTCGTGGCACTTGGTGCAAAACAGCGATTGCTCAATGATGAAAAATCTCGCTTTCTTGAACAACAAATTCCTCAGATCGCCGCAACATTGCAGCGTCTCGACATGTCTTTAGAAGAATTCGTCTTGCAACTTAAATTACATACGAAAGGGTGACAAATGAGTGCATTAGTCAGTGTAAAAAACGCCTCCAAGCTCTATGGTAAACAACAACATAGCAAACAGGGAGATGCCCTTCACAACGTCAGTTTTGATTTGCAGGCAGGTCAAGTTCTAGGTCTTCTCGGTCATAATGGTGCCGGCAAATCAACCTTAATCAATGCCCTACTTGGGGCTCATAATTACCAAGGCTCGATTAGCATCAATGGGTTTGAGCCTATTTCGCAACGTGACAAAATCATGCAGAGCTTATCGTACATCTCTGATGTCAATGTACTGCCAGGCTGGATGACGGTGACGCAGCTTCTCAGCTATACCCAAGGTGTTCACCCGAGTTTCAACCGAAGCAAGGCTGATGGCCTGCTCCAGCAAACCGACATAAAGCCTCGTGCTCGTATTAAGACCCTTTCCAAAGGGATGAAAGTGCAATTACACCTTGCCATCGTCATTGCAACAAATACCCAAATTTTAATACTGGATGAACCGACACTCGGTCTTGATTTGGTTTACCGAGATACCTTTTATCGCCATCTTTTGGAGTGGTTTCATGATGGTGAGCGCGCATTGATCATTGCTAGCCATGAAGTCGCTGAAATAGAACATCTACTGACCGATGTGTTGATCCTCAAACACGGTCAGCCGGTACTGCAATCTTCAATGGATAGCATCAGCGAAGACTACTTTATTCTGGATGCCAGTGACAATCATCGTTCGGTAATCGAAACCCTGAACCCGCTTTCTTCTCAAAAAGGGCTCGGCACGACCAAATGGCTACTTTCTTCTCAATACTCTGACCAGGTTGAAAGTCTAGGCGACATCTACACAGTGAAATTAGCGGATCTATTTTTAGCTTTACAGAAGGAGGGATTGTAATGCGTTCTACCTTAGCGATGTTACGTAAAGAATGGTTAGAAAACCCTCTCGTTACGCGTATTCCTTTATTCATGCTGGCTTGCGGCATACTACTTTTTATTAGTTTGCTCAGTAGTTCAACCCTGCAACACAATATGTTTTTCCAAATGAGTTTCAACGGCGATGTGAGCGACATCCATAAAGAGTTGGGCGACGACGTCAACATGCTGATCACTGGCGGTGTTGGGCTGTTGTCCATCTTGCTTGGCACACAATATTTCCCTAGAACACTTCGCAAAGAGCGGTTAGAAGGCAGTGTCATGTTTTGGCGCAGCATGCCTGTTAGCGATGTAAAAACGCTGTTGGTTAAACTTGCTTTCGGTTTACTTGTGATCCCGTTGGTGTGTTCACTCTTAGTTTTTTTCGCGGATTTTTTGCTTTGGGTTTTAAATATATCAACAGAGAATCAACTGGCTTTACTGTATCGCCAAGCATCATTGGGCTACGTCTTATTCCACTGGATTGAGTTTCTACTTCGAATGGTTGTCGCTGGCGTACTTCTGTTGCCATTGGCTCTGGCGGCGATGGCTGTCTCTCAAAAAGTCAAATCTCCACTGTTGATACTGCTAATTTCGATTTACGCATTACGTTGGATGCCCATCGCAATGTTTAACTTTTACGGGCTAGACGAATTCTTCTCTAAAATATTCTTCATGCCTCTGCATGCTGTTCTCGCGCCAAATCCTTTCAGTGCGGTGCCGGAAGCTGGTTGGCTAAATGTTGTGATTTACGCTTTGTTAGGCATGATTGCTTGGGCGACAACACTTAAATTCAGTCGAACAATCAACTAAACCCAATAATGATAGCGAGGTAAATACCTCGCTATCAGCAACAATAACCCTATTTTACATTGTATGAACAAGTTATCTCAGTGCATCGTTTACTAGAAAAAATGTGCTAGTCTTACGGCAACTCAACAAAGAGATAACAACTACAATGAAAATTTTCAGTAATTTCGAAAGCGGCAATATTCATGTCGTTTCAGCAGATAATCCACAAGACATTCAACTCACCATCCCTGCAGACAACCAGACAGATATCTCTCAATGGTTTCATTTTCGCCTTGAAACAGACGCACATCAGCCTCACCACTTTACCATCAGTGAACTGGCGACATCCGCTTACCCTGAGGGTTGGCCAGATTACGATGTGGTTGCATCCTATGACCGCGAAGAATGGTTCCGAATTCCAGCTCAATTCGATGGCAATGCGCTGAGTTTTGATATCATTCCTGAACATGAATCCATGTATTTCGCCTACTTCGCACCCTACTCTTATGATCGTCATCAAGACCTTTTACATGGCGCTCAAACTCACCCAGCATGTAAGTTGGAAACGCTTGGCCACACGCTAGACAACAACGACATCAGCATATTAACGATTGGTGAGCCAAGCCCTGAGAAGAAAAACATCTGGATTATTGGTCGCCAACATCCAGGTGAAACGATGGCCGAATGGTTTATTGAAGGGCTAGTGTTACGCTTGCTTGATGAAACCGACACAGTGGGTCGCTCGCTGCTCGACAAAGTCGTAATCCATGTTGTTCCTAACATGAACCCAGACGGCAGTATCCGTGGACACCTTCGTACCAACGCTGTTGGCGTGAACCTAAACCGTGAATGGCAAACGCCTTCTATGGATCGCAGCCCTGAGGTTTTCCTTGTGCGCGAGCGAATGCTAGAAGTGGGTGTCGACATGTTCTTAGATATCCATGGTGACGAAGCTATCCCATACAATTTTGTCGCAGGCAGCGAAGGGACGCCATCTTACAATGCGCGTATTGCCCATCTTGAAAATCACTTCAAGCAAGCATTGCTGACGATCACACCTGAGTTCCAAGATGACATTGGTTACGACAAAGATGAACCAGGCAAAGCGAACCTTACCGTGGGTTCAAACTGGGTCGGAGAGCAATTTAAGTGCTTGTCTTACACCGTAGAAATGCCATTTAAAGATCATATTAGCCACGCAGACGAACTGTACGGCTGGTCGCCAGAGCGCAGCGTGACATTCGGCCACGACATGCTTGCAGCAGTTTGGGCAACCGTTAGCGAACTCTAAGTCGTTAGAATGAACAACAACAAGGCCTGTCAGCATTTTGCTTTCAGGCCTTTTTTTGACTTCGTGGGAGTGAATACATTTTGTGACAATGAATAAGGTGAGATTCACTATGTTTAAATGGAATGCTCCCAATACCCTAGTTCGAGTCAGCGTTTTTCATACAATGGGATGTTCTCACCCACGATGTATTTCTGCCTCAAAATACTCGATACTTTATCCAGCACCATGATAATAACGACCAATATCAGCGTAATGAACGTCACCACATCCCAGTTCCATAGCCGCATATTCTCAGCGTAGACTAAACCGATACCACCAGCACCCACAAAACCCAGTACCGCCGCCGATCGCGTGTTTGATTCTAATTGATAGAGACTCAACGCCAAAAACGTAGGAAAGGACTGAGTGAAGATACCAAATCGATGTTTCTGTAAGTTGTTCGCACCCAGTGCAGTTAGGCCTCGAGACGGTTTTTTATCGGTTGCTTCGTGACTTTCCGCATACAACTTACCAAATAGCCCTAAATCTTGAACAAAAACAGCCATCACACCCGCCAATGGACCAAGGCCCACCGCGCGTACGAATATCATCCCCCAAATGGCCATATCAATGCCACGCAAAACGTCGAACAGTCGGCGCATTGCAATCGCTATGATTCCAAAAGGCCCAGTCATGACATTTCTTGCTGCGAAGAAGGATAAAGGCAGCGCGACCACAGAGGCGCTCAATGTGCCGCCAAACACAATCGCTAACGTTATGCCGATCTGCTTAAAGTAATACGCAAATGGCCAGTCAAGAAAGTCTCTCCAAATAAACATATGCTTGAAATAACTGAGAATTTTTCCGTTACCCAACTCAAATTGTTTTCCTGATACACCAAAGAAGCTGAAAAACAGGAAGTAATAGGCCAAAACGATCACTGCCGCCACGGTTACTCCTGTCAGGTAGCGCCTTTGTCGAGAGAAAATGTCGCTGTTCTCGAGTTTGATTTGCTCTATTGTCATCTGTGTCATTTTGCATCCCCACTGATAATTTTCTTTCTAAGAATGCCTGAGGAAGTATCAATCAAGCCGACCACGATGATGATTAGCATTAACGTAATGCTCACTTGATCATGACGACCTAAACTAATATTGGTCATTAGCTCTTGGCCAATACCACCAGCCCCTACGAGGCCAAGAATGGTAGAGGATCGGAAGTTAATCTCGAATCGTAGGAAAATGTACGACAATGCGGTGGGCTTAATTTGAGGCCAAAAGGCATATCGAAGTCGTTGAATTGGGTTGGCACCGCAGGCAGTCAAACCACGAACAGGCTTGTCTGAAATCGTCTCAATGGATTCATAAAAAAGCTTGGTTAAGCTGCCAATCGTATGCAGCGTCAAGGCAACGAACCCAGGAAAGGTTCCAACGCCATAAGCCATGACAAACATGACCGCCCAAGCTAACTCTGGCATCGTTCGTAAGAAGGCGACAAAAGAACGGATACCCACTCGAACCGAGGTAGGCGCGTATCCGTTTGACGCAGATAAAAATGCCAAGACTATCGCAACAATGGAAGACACCAATGTCGCCGCTATTGCCACATTAATGGTTTCCCAGAGCAATGGAATCTGAATATGCAGTCGGTAGCCCCAGTAAATTAGAGAGCCGGGGACTGCCCTGCCATTTTCATCACGGCTGACAAACAGCACATCCCATGAGAGTGTTGGCAGAGTATCGTAGATATAATCAAACAGTGCTGGCGCATTATTGATGATCGTATAAAGGCTGAATTCGGCGTAGTGTCCAGAAAGCAGGTAGAGAAACATAAAAACGGAAGACCACATCAAGGCGTCTGTTTTTTGTTTGCGACTTATCTGTTGATAGTATTGTTCAAATTGCATGAATGAGACCGTACAAGTAGAAAGCTGACTGAGACTCAGCCAGCTTTTTTAAGAGAAAGGTATTAGCGCTGAGCAAACTTCGTTGCTTTAACCAAATCAATGATTGACTGGTATTCCGCAACGCTCGTTTCTTCCAAGTGAAGCGAGCCACCCGCCGCTTTGCTGAAACAAGCATTTTCTTCACGAGCGAGTTTCTTCACCGCCACAACAAGATCATCTTTAAACTTAGGGTCAAGGCGATTGCTTACAATGGTTGGGCCATTTGCGATAAGTGGAGATTCCCAGATAATACGAACCTTGTTCATCAATTCAGGTTCGTGATCCATAAAGCGAGTTAACGCACCTGCACTGTAGCCTTTGTCTTTCTCACCCACCATAGATGACCAAGTAACGGCCGCATCAAATTGCCCGTTCAATACACCCACTATGTCCTGCTCATGACCACCTGAGAAGTTAACAGACTCGAAAAAGTCGTTGTATTTATTATCCATATTGCCACCCAACTTCATCTCTAGCTGGTTGTTTGGAATCAAGTAACCCGATGTTGAGTTAGGATCTGCAAATGAAAATACAGTGTTTTTCAGGTCGTCAATCGATTGATACTCGCTGTCTTCTTTCACAAGAATAACGGAGTGATAACCACGAGAGTTATCAGTGTTATCGACCGTGATACCCACTAAATCTACCGCTTTCGGGTCATTTAGATACACTTCGGCGTATGACTTTGGTGACATGTTCACAACCAAATCGATCTTCTCACCTAATAGCCCTTGGATTACCGCATTGTAGTCTGTCGAGTTACGAATGTTTGTCTTTACACCCAGCTCTGCTTTGAGGAAATCAGCCACACACTGGTTGTCACCAATTTGATCCGCTGCATTTTGTCCACCTAAAATTCCTAGATTAATTTCGCTTGGCGCTGCCGCATTAACATTAAACGTCGCGGCTGATGCCATTGCGATACCAACAGATAGAAGCTTTTTCATCACTTGTCCTTTATGTGTAGTGTCTGGTTTTCTATATGGGTTTATTGGATTTGCTCGATCTCATCACCGTATAAGCGATGTAATACCTGATCATTAAGTCCAGAAGGATGCCCGTCGTATATGACTTGACCTTTTGCAAGACCAATGACACGGGTACAGTACTGCTGAACTAATTCGATTGAGTGTAGGTTCACCATGACCGCAACACCGTCGCTGCTGACTTTTTGCAATGCTTCCATAATGCGAACGGTGTTTTTAGGGTCTAAAGAGGCGACAGGTTCATCTGCCAGAAGTATTTTGGGGTTTTGCATCATGGCGCGACAAATAGCCACACGTTGCTGTTGACCACCAGAAAGATTTTCAGCGCGTTGCAGCGCATAGGGCAGCATGTTGAGCCATTTAAGCAGCTGAATTGCATGAGCGCGGTCTTTATCACTGAACACTTTCAGCAAAGACTTTAGCGTCGATGTATGGCTCAAGCGTCCCAATAACACATTGGAAATCACATCAAGACGAGGCACTAAACAGAAGTCTTGGAAAATCATTCCGCAGTGGGTTCGCCATTCACGCAATTCTTTTCGGTTCATGCTTAATACATCATCAACGGTTTTATCACGGTGCACATTGAGAATGTTTCCGCCTGTCGCAGGGATCGTGCCATTTAAAGTGTGCAGTAATGTCGACTTGCCTGCGCCTGAACGCCCAACGATAGCGACAAATTCTCCCGCTTGAAGCTCAAAGCTTATGCCGTCTAATACCACTTTGCCTTCTTGGTAAGATTTCGTCAGCCCCTGAACTTCAAGCACTTTTCGACCAAAATCTTGCTGTAGCTGTTCACTGCTGTCCGTCACGATTGACAACTCGGGTGCGCTCATCGCCATACCCATTACTCCAAGTCACTATTTACAAATTGAACAGTATTACAACGCAACAGTTTGACGGATTTTCGACGTTTTTATGACCAATTTGTGAATCAGTAGAGCCGACAACTGGACAGAAAGGTCGTTGATTAGAGTATTTGCACGGCGCAAACATCGTATACATCGTTGTTATTTCCTTTTATAAATTGGGGTATTTAAAGAAAAGGAACTTCGATACTATAAATAGATATTAGGGACTTAATTGGAATCACTATGGCCGACTCAAATACCAAAGAAACACGCCACAAAGCTCGACAACAAAAAGTTAAAGAACAAGTTGATGAGCGTGTCGCCGCTGCGCAAGAAGAAAAAGGGTTACTCCTTGTGATTACCGGTAACGGCAAAGGAAAATCCACCTCTGGCTTTGGGACTATCGCTCGCGCGGTTGGCCATGGCTTTAACTGTTCCGTTGCACAGTTCATAAAGGGCACATGGGACAACGGTGAAAAGAATCTTCTAGAAAAACTGGGCGTAGAGTTTCAGGTAATGGCCACGGGGTTTACTTGGGAAACTCAAGATAAAACGGCGGATACACTTGCCGCTCAAAAAGTGTGGCAAGAATGTAAGCGAATGCTGAAAGATGAATCGATCGATGTGATTCTATTTGATGAGCTCACTTATATGGTCAGCTATGGCTATATTGAACTCGATGAAGTGCTTGAAGCGCTGAGCAATCGACCAAAGATGCAATCGGTGATCATTACTGGTCGAGGCGCGCATCGCAGCCTGATTGAATTAGCCGATACGGTTTCAGAAGTGAAAAACGTTAAGCACGCGTTTGAATCGGGTGTAAAAGCGCTCAAAGGTGTGGACTGGTAAACAGGCTTCATACTCTGGTTTCCACTCAAAAGTAAGGGCTGAAAATAACAGCCCTTACTCGTTTCTATTGTGAAATACACAAGGTTAGATTAGTTAAACAACCCTTTCAGAGCGCCTCTAATTTTTTCCTTGGTTTTCTCATCACCAATCTTATCTCCGTACTTTTCTTCCAGCTTGTTAAGACCACGGTCTATCTCTTTTTCAGCTTTCTGCTTTAGTACGTCATCGAATATCAGTGCGAATTTTGGTTGTGCCCAAGCGCCAGTGACCTTAATTGGAATGGTGACATCTTTAAGCTCATCGATATTCTTACCGCCCTGCCCTTTTAACGAGCCAACAACAGAAGTTCTCACTAAGAAGTCGACCGTCTCGTTAAGGTAGTTGGCACTGCCTTCACCGTGGATGCGTAGAAGTGGAGACTGAGCGGTTAGATTGTTCGTAGTAACCGTCCCTTTATTAAGCTTTAGCGTCGCTTTCATTGCGCTGAAGTCCGTCTTCTTCGGCCCAGTTTCTTGCTCTACTTTTTCGCCTGTAATTTTTGCGTAGTTTTCTCGAATCAACTGAGCAACATTAATTCCGTTCACTGCACCATCTTCGAAATTAATATCAATGGTTCCGACCAGGTTCTTTTTAATGCCCGTTGGCGTCAAGCTTTGTCCCTTAACATCGACATCAATGTTGCCTGTCCCCTCAAGCTTATCAACCTGAGCAACATCTTGAAGCAGTGGCAGTACTTTGACACCTTTAATGCGTTTCTTCGCTGTATAGCTTGCTGGCGATTTTCTCGCGTCTAACTTTGCGGTGGCTTGAATCGAGCCGTCATAAAGTTTAGAACTGAAAGACGTTAACTCAGCGACACCACGATTGACGGAGAAGTCCGTCTTCACATCTTGCATCTTGGCGTTATTCGCTTTGAACTTATCGATCACGATAGAGCCTTTAACATCTAACGTTTTCAAGGCCGTGAGATCTGGCTCTACTTCCGCGGGCTCGCTTTTCACTGGTGCTGGCGAAGTTGATGCTGTCGTTGAACTGCTTGAATCAGAGCCAGAAGAGGCCGTATCGCCTGAGCTTTGAGAAGCCGACGATGCTTGACCAAGACCTAAAAACTCATCCAAGTCGATGTTGGGGCTATGAAGATTAAATCGTACCTTAGGGATCTCAAGGAGCGTGATGTCGGCTTTACCGTCTAGCTCTATGCTATTCGCCGTCAATTTCTCTAAAATAAACGCGAGATGACTCTTGGCTAAATCAAAGCTCAGATCCGATGCCATATCAACCTTCATCGGATTCTGTGGCAATGCGTCACCCTTAAAGGTGGCATCAAGCGTCAGTTTGTTAAGCTGAAGCAGGGTCATCGCACTATCGATACTAAGCTGCCCCGCACCTTTCATATCTAAACCCAGATCGGCCGCAGTCCCTTTAACGCTATAAGTTAGGTTATTGACCTTATCAAACTCAAACGTATCCAAACCTATCTTGGCCGTTTCGATTGTATTACTTGGGTCTTTAAAACTTGCATCAACGTCAATGTTACGAAGAGCATAACGAGCAAAGCCTGTTGCAAGGTTGAACTCGGCTTGTCCGTTAGCAGCAAAGGTTTGCTGATTGTTTTGGCCTTTCACGGCAAATGTGGCGGTCGTCCAGTTATCAAATTCAAACTGAGAAAGCCCAAGAGAGATATCATACAACTTAGTAAAAGAGCCGGCTTGATGATCTTGGATATCCAAAATGGCATTCGAGACCGTCACACCAGCGAGGTTGATTGTCCACGCAGCAGCGGCACTGCTATTTGGCTCAGACGATGTTGACTCGGACGCACTTTGAGACGAATCGGATGACGCATCGCTTGAAGTGGTGTTTGCCTGCTCAGAAGGTGCAGCGTCACTTTGCGCTTGGGTTAACGCATCAATATTGCGCTCACCGGATTTCAATGTTTCCAGATAGAACTCAGCGCCATCAAGGGTAATATTACCAATCTCTAACTGTTGATCAAACAAAGGCATGACGGAAACATCAACGCCGATAGTGTCGACTTTAAATAGGTTGGGTTGACTGAATCCCTGCGGATTTTTCAGTTCAGTTTTACCTAACTCGAAACCAATAGAAGGAAAAAACTGCCAGCTGATATCGCCCTCGATAACAAGATCCAAACCCGTATGTTGTTTCGCTTGTTCAACAATTAGGGGTTTAAATTGATTCGGGTTGACGAGAAGAATCAGGGCTGCAATCGCAATGAGAATAGCGAACAGTGGGATGGCAATGAACAAAAACAGTTTTTTCATTAGCTTTTTCCTTGCTTGAGGTAATTCCTTTCAATCATTGTCTAGGAATTGGAAAAAAGAAAGTGGCACTTAAAGTGCCACTTCTTTTGACAAAAATAAAGACTCTACCGTCAACAAAACGTGAGAATCCAATCTTTTTATGTATCAGTCGCTTAAGAGCTTACTGCCTTGATAAAAAGCAGCGTTCCCTACTACGCTTTTAACAGTTTTGCGATATGCGCTTTCAGTACATCGATCGCGATACGGTTTTTACCACCACGCGGTACGATGATGTCAGCATACTGCTTAGAAGGCTCTATGAACTGCATGAACATAGGACGCACCGTTTCTTGATATTGCGTTAATACCGATTCCATTGAACGACCACGTTCTTCTACATCACGTTTTACACGGCGAAGTAAACAGATATCTAATGGTGTATCCATAAAGACTGTCGCGTGCATAAGGTTGCGTAAACGAGGGTCCGTCAGTAGCAAGATGCCTTCTAAAATAATCACTTTCTTTGGCGTCAAGGTTGTCGTATTTTCAGTACGAGTATGCTCGGTATAGCTGTACTCTGGCACCTCTACAACTTCACCTTGAATCAAGCTTTCAAGATGCTCACACAACAAATCATGGTCCAACGCCTTCGGGTGGTCGTAGTTGGTTTTAACACGTTCTTCCATACTCAAGTGAGTTTGGTCGTTGTAATAACAGTCTTCCGTGATAACACCAATTTGGTCAAATCCCACCTTGGCACATAGCTCTTTATAAACAGTACTTGCAATAAGACTCTTACCAGAAGCCGATGCGCCAGCAATTCCGATGATGACACATTGATTATTCTCAGACATTTTTACACCCAGTGATGATTTGGAGGAACAGATAAACGGCCCGATTATAGGGAGTTCATTCCTTAGATTCTAGTCGTGTACTGACTTAATTGTCAGCTTTTAAAGAAATAGAATAACAAACCATCATGTAATCGATTGCTTGGTATATAGAGGCCGATATTATTCATCCACCATGTGGAAACTTATCGCATCGGGCTTAGGAGTTCCCTGCCAATATAAGCAACTGCACACCCTCTCTGCCAGCGCTAGATAACGCTGAGTATGCTCATTACGACTTTCATCACTTGAATTTTTGGCTACCGTCGGCTCACCGCTATCAATATCCTCTCGCAAATTGATGTGCAATGGAATTTGCCCCAATAAAGAAAGCCCATATTCAATGGACATACTCTGCGCACCACCGGATCCAAATATATGCTCTTTTTCCCCACAATGACTGCATATGTGGTAGCTCATATTCTCAATCAAACCAATAACCGGCACATTGACTTTGTTGAACATGGCAGCCCCTTTGCGAGCGTCGGCTAAAGCCAAATCTTGTGGCGTAGTGACAATAACGGCCCCCGTCACAGGGATCTGTTGTGACAACGTAAGCTGAATGTCGCCGGTACCCGGTGGCATGTCTATCACTAGGTAATCTAGGTCGGGCCACTCGGTTTCATTCACAAGTTGCGCCAGTGCTTTAGAGGCCATCGGACCACGCCAAATGGCGGCCTCACTTTTGTCCACGAGATAACCAATAGAGTGCGTATAGATCCCATGGGCCTCAATCGGTTGCATCCATTTATTGTCGCGTACCTGTGGCTGTGCGTCTTCGGTCCCCATCATCATGGGTACTGACGGGCCATACACATCCGCATCCAGCAACCCCACCTTGGCGCCCGATTTCGCAATCGCTAGCGCTAGATTGACGGATGTCGTCGATTTACCAACCCCACCTTTCGCAGACGTCACCGCGATGACATTCTTCACTCCTTTTATGGGGTGCGAAACTTGGGTTTGCAGTGATTTTGCTTTGATAGCTATCGAATATTGAAAAGCGGCGACTTGTTGAGTTTGCTGTGCAGATTGCATCCAAGCGTCGAGCTCTTCGGTTAATTCATTGGCGGCAAATGGAATGGAGACCTGAAAAACACCACTGGGTGTAATCGTTAATATTCCGGCTTGGTTTGCCCAGCCTTCCACGAGGCTTTGATGCTCAAATTCATTGAGCCATTGACAAAAGTCCTGTTTAGAATCGAACTGACGCATAACTTCTCCTTTTTTCAACATCCTAACACTCGCCAGCTCTGGACTGAACCACAAAAAAACTGAGGGAATAGCGCCTGTCACAGCTTGGCGTCAATCGCTTCATGCGGTAGTATTAGCCATAATTTTACACCTATCAATGAAAGCGATTAATTAAGTATGGCAACCGATCCAAGAAATGTTTCTTCAAGGAAACTGCTGGTAACATGTGCTCTTCCGTACGCTAACGGCTCGATTCACCTTGGACATATGCTAGAGCATATTCAAGCTGATATCTGGGTTCGCTACCAACGCCTGCGTGGGAACACTGTAAACTTCATCTGTGCTGACGATGCTCACGGCACGCCAATCATGCTAAAAGCGCAACAGATGGGTATCACGCCAGAAGAGATGATCGCTGCTGTCAGTGAAGAGCACCAAAAAGACTTCGCCGGTTTTGATATCAGCTTTGACAACTACCACAGCACGCACTCAGAAGAGAATCGCGAGCTGGCTTCTCATATCTACCTAGAGCTTAAAAAGAACGGCTTTATCTCTAGCCGCACTATCTCACAGCTTTTCGACCCTGAAAAAGAGATGTTCTTACCAGACCGTTTCGTAAAAGGCTCGTGCCCGAAATGTAAGTCTGAAGATCAATATGGTGACAACTGCGACAACTGTGGCGAAACCTACAGCCCAACTGAACTGATTAACCCTAAATCAGCGGTTTCTGGCGCAACACCAGTAATGAAAGATTCAGAGCATTTCTTCTTCGACCTGCCTCAGTTCGAAAGTATGTTGAAAGAGTGGACTCGTTCTGGCTCTCTACAAAACGAAACGGCAAACAAAATGCAGGAATGGTTTGAGTCTGGCCTTCAGCAGTGGGATATCTCACGTGATGCGCCATACTTCGGTTTCGAAATTCCGGGCGAGAAAGGTAAGTTCTTCTACGTTTGGCTAGACGCGCCCGTTGGTTACATGGCGTCATTCAAAAACCTATGTGATAAGACTGAAGGTTTAGAGTTTGACGAATACTGGAAAAAAGACAGCACGACAGAGCTTTACCACTTCATCGGTAAAGACATTGTGTACTTCCACTCACTATTCTGGCCAGCGATGCTAGAAGGTGCCGGTTTCCGTAAGCCGAATAACGTTTTCGTACACGGTTACGTCACGGTAAATGGTGCAAAAATGTCGAAGTCTAAGGGCACGTTTATTAAAGCGGCGACTTACTTGAACCACCTAGACCCTGAGTGTCTGCGATACTACTACGCAGCGAAACTCAACAGCCGTATCGATGACTTAGATCTTAACCTTGAAGACTTCACGCAACGTGTAAACTCTGATGTGGTTAACAAGATTGTGAACCTTGCTTCTCGTAATGCTGGTTTCATCACTAAGCGTTTCGACGGCAAACTATCGGCTGAATTTGCTGAACCTGAGCTATACAACGAGTTCGTTGCTGCAGCCGACCGCATTGCTGAGCTTTATGAATCACGTGAATTTGGCCGTGCTATTCGTGAAATCACGGCATTGGCTGACAAAGCAAACCAATACGTTGATGAAAAAGCCCCATGGGTTATCGCGAAAGAAGAAGGCAAAGACAAAGAACTGCAAGATATCTGTTCTGTCGGTATCAACCTCTTCCGCGTTCTGATCACTTACCTTAAACCGGTTATGCCTGAACTGGCGGCTCGTACAGAAGTATTCTTAAACCAAGAACTGACTTGGGAAGGCGTGGCTGCACCGCTGACCAACCACGACATCACTAAGTTCAAAGCGCTATTCAACCGCATTGATCCGAAGAAAGTGGAAGCGATGATTGAAGCATCAAAAGAAGATGCCGCAGCAGAAGTCGCAGCGAAAGAGAAAGCAGAAGCTGAAAAGAACAAAGCAAGCCAAACTGAGCTAGACAAAGATCCAATCGCAGACGAGATTGAGTTCGATGCGTTTGCTGCAGTAGATATGCGTATCGCACGTATCATCTCTTGTGAAGAAGTGCCAAAAGCCAACAAACTGCTTAAGTTCCAACTGGACATCGGCGGCGAAACTCGTCAGGTATTCTCTGGTATTAAATCAGCATACAAGCCTGAAGAGCTTGAAGGCAAGCTAACCGTTATGGTTGCCAACCTAAAACCTCGCAAGATGAAGTTTGGTATGTCTGAAGGCATGATCTTAGCGGCAGGCCCTGGTGGCAGCGACCTGTGGATCCTAGAGCCACACGAAGGTGCACAGCCTGGAATGCGTGTAATGTAAGCCAACCGCTTCATTCACGAATCTGCACAAAACTTGAATCCCCGTTATAAATCAGTTGTCACGGGGATTTTTTATTGATAACAGAAACAGCCAGCCCTAACGACGTGTAAGCGTTTGGTCAGATGTTTTGTCTCATATTGTAATGACATAGCACTTTCGATACGCTCGGCTGATACTACTAAAAATGAGCAAACCATGAGATTTACCATTCTTTTAGCAGCAACATTCGCCTGCGCAACCGTTAATGCCCAGCCTTTTGTCAATGCTCAAATTGGCGTTGGTTCAACGAAAGCGAACAAGGTATCCATGGGGTACACTATCGACAAACACGCCTTAGCCATCGGCTACATGGCGAGTGACGGCAAGAGCGATATCTCTTATCTTCAAGGCTCACCAACGACAACTCAACGAGATGAAGCTGAAGCTGAATTCGTGACTCTTGATTACTCCTACACGTTTGCCAACTACGATGGTTTTGACATATTCGTGAATGCAGGCGTTGGGCTAGGAAAAAGCGACATTACTCGAACCATCACTGACAGTGGTTCAAACAATTCTTCAACGAGTACATCCGATCACTCATCGACCTACTACGGTCTGCACTTAGGATTGTCACGTACCTTTGAAAGTATTGATGGATTAGGCTTCTACGCTTTAGTGGGCGTCGATTCTTATGACTACGATACGTTTGATAGCAGCGGCCTATCAGGAAATCTAGGGGTGAGATACACATTCTAAATCGTATTCCTGTATAAGCATTATGTCGGCTCTTTGTCATTCTCTTACCGATTAGAGACTCGTTCGAAGAGCCTATTTATCCTTTCCTTCCCCCAACTCTCTATCTTCATCTGCTTGCGTTTTTTCATTGCTTACGATTTCTTCCTACTTCTAACACAACGCTAGAATGAGTGCTTAACACACCTCCGCTCCCTTGCATTCGGCCGCCCCCCCCCAAAAAAAATCAAATAAATGCCCTACTTTAGTTCTGCTCGCACTAGAAAGTCGCAGCCCAGGAACTCAGCAAGACTTTAATTCATTGTTTTTATTACTTTTTAATTTTGGCATAAATAATGTACTAACTCTTTATAGGTACGTCTATTAAGGAGTAACTCATGATGACAACGATGGCTATTTTAGGATGTCTTTTTTTGGCTGGCATCATCTTAATGTTTCAAGCGTCTAAACAAAAACAAGCCAACTTTCAGCGTAAGTATGAATTGATCGTCACGCTAAGGCACTTAATCATCTTATGCAGAAAGCACCGTAGCGCGACACACTCTGGATTAATCTCGTCGAATAACCCTAAAAGCGCACTAGAGAAGATCAATTCGCTTTTATTGGAGCAAAGCAATCATCTAATTTCAATTGCCCACTTCAATAACAAACCGACCTACCGTATTTTGCAGATGAGGCTATCAAAACTATCACAAGACTGGAGTGAACGTACCATCGCGAGAAATCAAATAACTCATGGAGCCGCCATTCGACACTGCATGTATTCAATCGATGAAATCGTCATGGCATGGCTTGCTGAAACCGATCAGTCGGAATTGTGCTACCAATATCATACTAATTGGCAGCAGATCATCGACTCTATGGAAGCGTTAACTCAGCTGAGGATTTCAATACAAGATATCGATACTAAAAACGGTCTATTAAGAACACAATACCGATGTACAGCCATGAGGCGAAAACTCAATCAATTAGCATTGATAAGCCCACTATCCATAGCATCACCGGCGTGTTCTAGAGCAATGCACATTATGGAAGAGATGGCTGACAACACCGACTATGCCTTGTCATCGAATGAACTGTATGACTTAACCAGTGATATATCGATAAGCATTACGGCGGTTTACGACCAAATGCTCTCTAAATTAACGACTGAGCTCTATGTCCCACTGCCGAAAATGACGACACCTATAGAGTTACAATGATCAAGGCATGCCAATCGCTCACAGACTTCTCGCCAGACAAGTAAAGACACACATAGAAAGGTCGTAATAAGAAGAACCCCAAACAAATGCTGGGGTTCTTTTTTTCTATCTGTTTATTCGGCCTGGTTAGGCTGCCACCACCATTGGTAGAATCGTCGGCTGCCATTTTTTATATCGTTCAATACTAAATAAAGAATTGGCACCAGTAAAAGCGTCACAAATGTCGAGAACAGAATGCCAAACGCCAAGGAGACCGCCATGGGTATCATCACCTGCGCTTGTAAGCTCGTTTCTAACATCATAGGCACCAAGCCAAAGAACGTGGTTAGTGACGTTAAAATCACAGCTCGGAAGCGGAAACAGCCGGAATCGATGGCCGCCTGTGCGATGCTTTTCCCTTCCGATCGCGCTCTGTTGACATAGTCCACCAACACCAGTGAATCATTCACCACCACGCCACCTAAGGCAATGATACCCGTCATACTCAACATGCTCATCGACAACCCAAGGAAGAGGTGACCAAATAAAGCGCCAATCATGCCAAATGGAATGACGGACATAATGATCAGAGGCTGGGCATACGATTTGAGCGGAATGGCGAGCAAGGTATACACAGCGAGCAGTACAAACAACGCACCTTGCACAAGCGCCACCATTGACTCTTGTTCATCGAGACTTGAACCGCCCAATTTCACCGATAAGCCCTCGTACTTTGAGCTAAGTTCAGGCACGAAATTGGCTAACACATCGTCAATCACTTTCGTAGGCTCAGCAATGCTCGTATTAACGTTGGCAACCACCGTTAACGCACGGCGATTATCTTTTCGATTGATCGACGAGTATGAATCATCAAGCTCTACCTCTGCCACCGTCGAGAATGGTACACGCTCACCAGATGGTGTGCGAATCAACATATTCTCTAAATGGCCAATGCTACGTCGGTCCTCTCTCGGGTAACGCACCATGACCTTCACTTCTTCTTTATCTCGCAGTAGGCGCTGCGCTTCATAGCCAAAAAAGCCATGACGAACCTGAGACGCGAGATCGAGCAGGGTTAAGCCTAACGCTTCTGCTTCTGGTTTAATCTGTAATCGAATCTCACTAGAACCGGAAGAAAAGTTATCCGAAATATCGTATAAACCATTATAGAGCGCCAGCTTCTCTTTCAACTCTTTTGACGCAGCGGTTAGCGAATCAAGGTTGTCCGAAGCCAATTCAAAGGTGACCGTGTTGGTTTGCGCCCCTCCACCAGCATCAAATGAGAGCTTATTGATCCCAACTAACGTGGGTAATTCCGCTCGCCATTTATCCGCAATTTGTACGCCATCAATCTCTCGGTCTTCTGCCTTCGATAACTCGACAAAAAACTCGATATTCGTTAATGAAGATTTCACGACAAAATAGTGGTCGACCACAGAGCTACCGTATTCTTTTGTCACCTTTTCATCCATTTGATGAAGTGACTGCTCTATCACTTGTGCCGTTTCGATCGTGCGAGCTTCAGAAAAAGCGGGTTCCATCTCCAAGGTCACATGGATGTAATCTGAAGGCATATCTGGGAAAAACACCCACCGTACTTTGCCGCTCATCACAAGCGCCACCGACAACATCAAAACACCAAAGAAAACAGCGAGTACGCTGTATCGGTACTGAATACAGCGCTGTAAAAATGGCTTGTATTGCTCAATCACAAAGCGATTCACCTGCGCATTAAACCTTTGCTTCGCTTTAACAAAACGATTCGGCTTTTTATTTGGCTTTAGCTTCATGTGTGCCAAGTGAGCAGGAAGAATGAGTTTGGATTCAATTAAGGAAAAGATAAGACAAAGAATCACAACCCAAGCTACCGCTTCACTTAAGCTCTTCATTGGTCCAGAAATAAGCAGCATGGGGATGAACGCCACCATGGTGGTCAGCACGCCAAAGGTGGCGGGTGTTGCAACCTTACGAACACCAGTGACGACACTGTCAACACTGTGCCCATTTTTCTCAATCTCTTGCGCGGCACTTTCTCCCGTTACGATCGCATCATCCACCACAATCCCGAGTACGAGAATGAATGCAAACAAGCTGACCATGTTCAAGGTGACATCGAAAGGTGGATGAGGCATTAAGAAAAACGCCCCCAAGAAACAAACAGGCAGCCCCATCATGACCCAAAAAGCGAGCTTTACATTCAAGAACAACGCGAGAATCGCAAAGACCAAAATGGCACCAAAAACGATGTTGGATATCATCATATCCAAGCGACCATCAAGGTAGTGAGTCAAATCCAACCAACTGTCCATGAATACGCCACTTGGCAACGTTTTCTTATGTTCGTCCAGCCAGGCATTCACTTGCGTTGAAATTTCGACAGCGTCTTGGCTATCAACACTGTTCACCTGAATAATTGCCGCTGGGTAGCCATTGAAACGGACATAATTATCCCAATCAATGAAGCCATCTCGTACATCAGCGACTTGCGACAACAGAATACGACTGCCATCTTCATTGGCGGCGACAACAATATCGGTAAAATCACTTTCTCGGTATGCCTGCGCCTTGGTTCGAAGCAATATATTGCCATCGTCCGCGCGTATCGAACCACCCGGTAAATCGAATGACGACCGCTGCACGGCTTGGGCGACATCATCGAAAGTTAATCCATATTCTCGTAGCTGTCGCTCCCGAATCTCGATCGCAATTTCATAATCTAACGCGCCAATGAGATCCGCACTAGAAACAGCAGGAAGAGCGGTAAATTCATCACGCGTCTGCTTGGCAAGCTCTTTCATCTCATGATCAGTGAGATCGCCGTAGATCGAGACAAACATGACCAGATTCTTCGGTTTTATCTGAAAGATATTGGGCTTTTCAATGCTATCTGGAAAGGTCGAAATCGCATCGACTTCCAGTTTTATCTCATCAAGGATGTCTTTGGGTTGATAACCCGACGCCACTTCGACGGTAATCGTACCCATGCTGTCGGCGGCCACGGACGACAGCTGCTTAATGCCTCGAATATCTTTGATCGCTTCCTCGATCTTGATATTAATGCCTTCTTCAATTTCTTGCGGTGCCGCGCCGGGATACGCGACCGTGACCTGAACAAAGTTGGTCTCTATCGTAGGGAAGACCTCTTTGTTCAGCGTAAACGCACTGAACGTACCACCAATAATGAGCAACCACATGATGAGGTTTGCAGCAACAGGGTTGTGAGCAAACCAAGCAATAATTCCGCGCTGCTTACTCATCCAAGCTCTCCTCTGAACCTAGGTGATTCTGCGAACCAATGATGGTGACCGCCTGATCGCCACTGTATTGGCTCACGGGAGTTAAGGAGATACGTTCTCCTGCGACAAAGCTTGCTTGTATGTACGCGAACGCTTCATCTTGACGAATAATGTTGACCTGACGAGGCTCCAATTTGCCTTCGGAATTAACGACAAAAGCTTCCCCATTTCTGACTAGGTTTCTTGGCAATACAACAATGTCTTCAACGGTTTCCGCCTCAATCTTTGCTGTGACATAACTGCCAAACTTCAACGAGGGGGATTCGCAGCGCTCACCCGCTAAACAGTAGGGGTCGTCAATTTCAGCAATCAGGTTAAACATACGTGAGTTACGATCAATGACGCGTTCGCTTCTGGCGATCAGGGCTGGGTAGTCAAAGGCCTGCCCAGCATAACGAACCTGTAAAGTACTCAATAAAGAGACGTCATCATCGATTGGAAGATACGCGAGATCATTATTGACAATGGGTAATGACACCTGATCTTTGTGGGTATCGTAGATATCGGTGATTGGCGCACCGATGGTGAGGTAGTCGCCTAAACTGGCATGACGTTCACTGATCAAGCCATCAAAAGGGGCTCTAACCACTGTGCGCTGCACGTTACGCGCCGAGCGTTTCACCGCAGCCTGAGCAAACTTTACATTCGCAAGTTCACGTTTCACCTGCGGCTCTCTCAACCCGAGCTTTGGCGCTTCCCCTTTTCCAACGTGTGCCCAATCGCGCTTAGCCACTTCAGCCCTAGCCAGCTCTTCTTCTAGCAGTGCTTTTGCTTGAGCCAATGAAGCCTTCGCTTGTTCATGGTCTGCCTCATAATCCGATGGGTCAATACGAGCCAGGACCTGCCCTTTCTTAACAAGCCCCCCCACCAATAAATCGGGTGATAAACTAATGATTCGACCCGAAACTTCGCTCACGACTTTCGACTGATATTTGGGCTCCACAAAGCCATAGGATTCGATGTGGAACGTCATCATTTTAGGTTCAGCTTCAAGCACTTCAACACGTAAGATGGTCGGTTCAATGGCGACTTGCTCTGGCTCTTCCTTACTGGCAATCAACAATTTAGATGCAATAAAAAACAAGCCTAAAATGACAAGTGGAGCGGATCTTCTGGCGATCATTTTCATGTTCATGGACATCTCGAATGCATAAAGGAGGTTTAAATTTGGTCAATTTTTTCAGATACTAGCGACAAAGACATTGCTAGAAGTCATTAGTTCCACCATTCAGAGAGGAAAACCATTACAAATGATGACGTAAAACACCAAAAAGGGGAGTATTGCCCTAAATTGAGTCGTCGAAATGAACAGAAAATTCACAACCCATTGAAATGATGAAGCTTAAAATCTGGCACTATACCTGCTTTACCTCTTAAGTGTTACTTTGAAGGAAGTTAGGTATGTTTATATTTATTTCGATTCTTATCGCGATGTCTACCATTCTAACACTGTCGTATCTGTCCAAGCAGAAACGCACTTCATTAAAACAGAATTTTGACAGCCTTGTCGTGCTCCGCGAGATACTTTTGCTTTGTAGACAGCATAGAATGCACACGCACCACGTTCTAAGCTGTACTCATCAAATCTGTACGAACAAAGCCATTGATGGGATCTATGACAAGTTAACGCTCAAGTCGAGTCAGTTGATACGCAATGTTGATCATCAAAACAAACCCATGTACCGAGTTTTCCAACGCAACCTCAAATCTATGCACGACAACTGGCAGTGCTATTCCACCTCCCGTAATCAAATCGTACACGGCAAAAATATTCGCCACTGCTTGTTTCTAATGGATGAAATCGCTATCACATGGCTAAGTGATTCAGGCTGTGATGATATCAGCAATACATACCACACTCATTGGCAGCTGATATTTGACAGTATGGAGGCTTTAACTCAATTAAGAGTCGTCATTCAAGATTATCACCGCCCAAATGGCCATGTCAGAATCCGTCATTATTGCCAGAAAATGAGTGCAAAACTCAATCAGCTCTCAATGATCAATTCACTCATTCTTGGTTCGCCTAAGGGAGAAGGTTCAATGCAGCAGCTTGAGGCGTTGGGTAGGCATCAAAATAAACGCATGACTGAAGAAGAGCTTTATCAACTCACCAGCGATGTTTCACTATTGATCGCTCTCGCGTATGACCATGTGCTTTCCAAGGTCGCTAAGCAGCTCTATCAGCCATTACCTAATACAGTTACAAATTAAATGGCTTGGTTATCAACCGCACAATTGGCTTACTTGCTAAATGTACTAATGACTAACGAGACAGCCGGCGAGTGAACGGTGCAGAGCAAACGGATGCTCTGTAAACCAATACCCTGTTAACTAATCCCTTGTTAACTAACACACACAAAAAAGCCGCCTAGGATTTCTAGGCGGCTTCTATTTTTGAAGTCGTTAAGTGTTAAAGCATTTTACGCGCGGCTTCAACAACTACCTTGATTGAACGAGCCTCTGTCACTTTTAGTGTGTCGTGATCTGGCGTCTCTTTTTGAGTACGGTTAATGATTACACCCGCAACACAACCTGCTTTCAGACCCGAACTTGCACACATAGTCAGTAGTGTTGCTGATTCCATTTCAAAGTTCAAAACACCCATGTCTTGCCATTCTTGCATAGAGCCTTGGAATCGCTTAACAACACGGCCAGAGAAGGTATCGTAACGCTCTTGACCAGGGTAGAAGGTATCGCTAGACGCCGTCACACCCATATGAACATTCGCGCCAGCCTCTTCAACGGCCGCTTTCATCGCTGTTGCCACTTCAAAGTCAGCCACAGCAGGGAACTCCATAGGAGCAAAGTGCAGGCTTGCACCGTCTAAACGAACCGAACCCGTTGATACAATCATGTCGCCAACATTAACGTGTGGCTGAATCGCACCTGTTGTACCCACACGTAGGAATGTGCGTACACCAAGTTGCGCAAGCTCTTCTACCGCGATAGAAGTTGAAGGACCACCGATACCCGTTGAACAAACAACGACCGGTTTACCATCTAACTCAGCGCGGTAAAGCGTGTATTCGCGATGACTTGCTAGAAAAACAGGGTTCTCCATCTCTTCTGCAATTTTTTGAACACGTGCGGGATCACCAGGAATGATCGCAAGCGTTGCGCCTTCTAAATCAGCTTCAGTGATACCTAGGTGAAAAACAGCTTGAGACATAAGTCACTCCTTTAATAGCTTGTACAGCTTTGGTTGATTCGTCATATAAATTGGCGAAATATTAAGTCATTCATTACCGAGTCACTGTAACCAACCTGACCACAACAAAGAGTGACCAAGTTCACACTGGTGATGGGTCAATGACATTGTATTTCACACAAAACCGATTGGCATCACACTTTATCAAGACTCAATAACAATTGATTGCACAAACTTGATACTTACTTCGAACAAAGCAGTTATTCAAGCCCCATTAACCATAGCGCATTTTAAGAAGCATCCTGATGGATTAATACACAATTCAGAGCTCTCAATCGCTATATTTAGGTTTGAATTTTAGCAATCGTAATGCATTTAGAGTCACTAACGCTGTCGCACCACTGTCGGCCAACACGGCCACCCACAAACCCGTCACGCCGAGTAAACTCGTAACCAGAAATACTGACTTCAAACCTAACGCTAAAAACACGTTTTGCCTGATATTGGTTAATGTCGCGCGCGACAACTCAATCATGCCTGATAGCTCCACCAGACGGTTATGGGTGATCGCCGCATCGGCTGTTTCAAGTGCCACATCCGTACCGCCGCCCATCGCGATTCCAATGCTCGCCGCTTTCATTGCCGGTGCATCGTTAATGCCATCACCAATCATCGCAACCGTCGCATTTTGTGATAACTGCTCAACATAATTAACTTTGTCTTTTGGTAGTAAGCTGGCTTTGAAATCGATATCAATTAACGCACTGATCGCCGAAGCACTGCGCGGGTTATCCCCCGTTAACATCACAGCATCAATACCGAGTGCTTTCAGCGCCTTGACGGCTTGTTTCGCATCCTCTCTGAGCGTGTCTTGCCAGGCAATGACCCCTATGCACTCTGCTTCCTCTTTTAAAGCCACGACGACTGTTTTCCCCTCGCCTTCAAGCTTGTCAATAGTACTTAGAACGCTCGGTTCAAGAGGTATGTTAATTTTACTTGGGGCGCTAACCTGATACCTAACCCCTGACACTGTTCCCTTAACACCGCTGCCTATTAAGGCTTGTTTGTCTGTGGCACTGGGTAATGAAATGCCAAGCGCTTCGGTTTTCTTAATCAGTGAGACCGCAAGAGGATGACTGGATCCCACTTCAATAGCACCAACCACTTCAAGAAGTGATGATTCCTGCCACTGGTTAAAACTCACGACGTCGGTTACTTCAGGCTTACCTTTGGTCAAAGTGCCCGTTTTATCAAAGGCGACCGTTTCGATTCGACCTAATTGCTCTAGTGCCGCACCGCCTTTAATCAAAGCCCCGCGACGCGCTCCAGCCGCCAAGCCGGACGTGATAGCCGCAGGCGTCGATATCACCAACGCGCAAGGACACGCAATCAACAGTAAAGCCAAGCCTCGATAGATCCATGTTTCCCAAGGTTGTGAGAAAAGTAGCGGAGGCATCGTTATCACGGCTAACGAAACAAGCATCATGAGCGGTGTATACCAGCGGCTAAATTTATCTAAGAAACGTTCTAGCGGCGCTTTACGAGATTCGGCCTCTTCAATGAGATGCAGGATTCGGTCAATCGCATTTTCGCCTTGCTTTGAGGTAATGGTAAACCGAACGACCCGATCCGCCACCACGGCTCCTGCCATAACAGCGTCTCCACGGTAGCGTTCGACAGGAATCGATTCCCCCGTTAACGCGCTCTCGTCAAAGCTAGCCACTGCATCTTGAAGCGTTCCATCCGCGGGAAGCCGAGCGCCCGGAGACACTTCAATCACGTCACCAGGGGTCAATTCATTGGCTGAAACATCGACACGCTGACCGTCAACAATTTTAATCGCGGTTTCAGGGACAAGCGCCATTAGAGCTTGAACACCGCTTCTTGCTCTCGAAGCTGCAAACGCTTCCAAGCGCTCACCAATAAGAAATAGCAGCAATACCATTGCCGCTTCGACGGACTCGCCAAGATATAAAGCACCTAGAGCGGCGACACTCATTAAGGTCTCTATAGAGAATGGGGTGCCAGATTTCGCAAGCTGAAACGCTTTTTTACTGATCGGGAGTAAGCCTGCTAAGCAGGTCAGAACGAATAGCCATTCACTCACCAATGGGAAGGTTGGTTTGAGCACCGCAGCAACAAGCATAGCAAGCGCAATCGCGATGATTTTGGAATTTTGTTTTAAAACTGACTGCCAACCCGATTGAGGCTCAGGCTTCGTTTTATTGTTCGGAGTACTGAAGGTAAAACCCGCAGTGATGATGGCTTGTTCAATGCTGTCGACAATAGAGGGGTCTTCAAACTTAGCGACGAGTTTTTCAGTCGCAAAAAGGACTTTCGATTCCGTAATCCCTTCAATTTTATTGACCGCGGTTTCTACTTTTCTGGCACACGAAGGGCAGTCCATGCCTTCTATCTTCCAGCTTTGACTGAGGGGGGCTTGAGACGGGGTCAGGGTTTCATTTTTTAATGTTGAGTCCGCTGAAGAGGCACTGGACTCACCTTCCTCATCACTGCTTGCGCTAACGCTACTGCCACAAGAGTCCGTGCTGCAGCAGGTTGATTCAGACGCTGACGAGGTGGCTTGCTGAATAGACATTATCTTAGGGCTACCACAAGAACTGTTGGATGCTGAGGTTGATACAAGCTTGTTTGAGCGGCAAGCCGCGTGTTTTGTGCACATAAGGTTCTCTCCATAATCCATATTCAAAGAATGATATCGGTTTATAGTGAGTGTAAACCTTTGAGCCTACTCCAAGGTCAAACGAAATTTCTATTTTTCTTTGGATTTGTCCGACTGAATAGCTTCAATAATTTCCTCATCAATAATCGCATCATCAATCAGTACTGCATCGTGACTACAAAATGGTTGGGTATTGACGCTGGTAAAAGAAGATTCCTCATCCACTTCTGGCTCTTGTCCTTCCATCATGCTGGAAATGTGTTTTCGCAGCATCACGATGGCAATAATGCCGAATACAATCGTACCGACGGCCTGCCCGTACAGAACCCCGAGAGCCCCAAACCATAATGCACCAAAGTATACGAACGGCAGTGTACCGATCGTGGCTTTACCAAGATTGAGTGCGGTTGAATAAAGAGGTTTACCCAAGTTATTGAACGAGGTATTGGCCACAAAGAGCGTACCATTAAAGACAAAACTGATGGCCACGTAGGTACAGAAAGCGGCGACAATAATGGCGGCATCCCCCTCTAAGCTGAACATACCCACAATCAGGTCTTGAGCGAAGTAAAGTAAAATACACACGATAAGAGTGTACGTTGTTGTCACAATAAGAGAGTTCGTGAGTGTCTCTTTCACTCGATCAAAACGTTCCGCACCAAAGTTTTGCCCAATAATCGGTCCCACAGCACCTGAAAGCGCGAAAATCACCGCAAAACAAACAGGAATCAATCGCCCAATCACTGCGTAACCGGCAACAAAGTTCTCACCAAATTGGGCAATAGCGGCCGTAACAATGGCATTACCCACCGGGGTTGCAATGTTTGTAATAATGGCTGGGATAGCGATGGCGAGAATCACTTTTAAATTACGCTGCCATTGAATCAAAGAAGGTCTCGCGACTAAGTTATGAACCTTGATGAGCGGGTAAAGAGAGAAAAACAACACGGTAAAGCGAGCGAAAACAGAAGCCAACGCCGCGCCTTCAACATTCCAACCGAAACCAAAGATAAATAACGGGTCAAGAACGGCGTTCACAATCCCGCCAGACAATGTCGCCCACATTGAACGCTTAGCATCACCAGCAGAACGCAAACCTGCCCCTGCTGCCATCGCTAACGCAATCACAGGCCCACTTGGTAAAATGATTTGAAGATAGGCTTGCGCTTTTTCAGCCGCCAGACCTTGGGCACCAATTAAGGCCAGTAACTCGGGAATATAAATGTACATCAAAGCGCAGACAACCGAGCTGATTAAAAAAGCGGTTGTCATGATACTGGCGCTTAGCTGGCGTGCACTGTCACGATTTTTTGAGCCTATTGCTTTTGATACCAGTGCACCCATGGCAATGGATGTACCAATGGAAATAGAGGTTGAGAAGAACACCAAGCTTCCAGCAAACCCAACAGCAGCGGCCAGTTCGACCTGACCAAGCATACTGATAAACAACATATCGAGTAAGTCGACGACGAAAAGCGCCATCAACCCTACCGAACCCGCACCAGACATGACCAAAATATGTCGCATTGTAGAACCTTGAACAAATTTAGCGGTCGGATTGGGCATTGAATTCTCCTAAAACAAGAAAAGGCGCATCACATGCGCCTTCATTTTGTTACTTATCAGCATGAAGCGGTCAAACTATCACACCGGATGTTTAAAGCAATCATCAATACTCTTACCAATCGCTCTTAATACATCACGTCGACTGATGATTCCAACCAGTTTATCGTTATCAACAACTGGGTAGACTTTCGGTTTTCCAACTCTCATCATGTCGGCCATCTCAATAATCGTCGTGTTTGGAGACACAGAGAGAACCTCTTTGTGCATGCAGTCACTCACTAAATGCGTGTCTTGGCAGAAGTAACTCACTTTGACTAGCTTATCGAGTAAGTCTTGTTCAGATAGAAACCCTATCACTCTCTCTTGGTCGTCGATTACAGGCCCACCAAGATGCGTACACTTCATCACCTTTTGTAAGGCGATACTCAATGACATCTCAGGTTTAAATGTCACAGCCTGAAGCGTCATATAGTCTTTTACTCTTTGTGATTCCATAACTTACTCCTTAAGCTACAAATTTTATTGCGTATAAGGTAATTGTTGTCTAATTTCTTGATTTTACTAAATGGATTTGGCCTATTTTATCGATAGTTTTACCCTATCGACGTGCTAAGCCCCATGTAGCCTCAGTTTATAAGAAAAATTCTATCGACTCTTTTTCTGTTCTTGTGCAATATCTCTCATTGTAATCACACTACTGACAACCGATACACAGAAGGGAACACAATAGGTTAACGCCGCTTTTACCCATTGAATCGACGCGCCATACACTAAGGCATCGTATTGGTTGATGACATTGAGTAGTGTTCCAACGACCAATGCGATAATCGTAGACCGCTTAATTACCTTTTTATTCACCACGCTAACCCCTCCCTTTATCTCTCAATCTAGTATGGCAAACTATCCCTGCCAATAAGAGTTGGACGATCAAAAAAGGCTAACCGAAGTTAACCTTTAACAAAGCATGACCTGTGCCAACTATCAGCTTTCCCAGCGTTCAGCGGCTTTTGTATCGGAGTCTCGAGATTCAACCCAACGGGTCGTTTCAGTGGTTCGCTCTTTTTTCCAAAATGGTGCTTTGGTTTTCAGATAATCCATAATGAATTCGCACGCTTCAAATGCCGCACCTCTGTGAGCACTTGAAACACCAACAAAAACAATCTGATCGCCAATATCGAGATCACCAATCCGATGTATCACACGCAGCTTCAATAAAGGCCAACGGCTTTCCGCTTGATCACAGATTTCCAATAAGGCCTTTTCCGTCATTCCTGGATAGTGCTCCAGTGACAAACCGGTCACGTTGTCACCTAAGTTCATGTCTCGAACCTTGCCAATGAACGTTACAACGGCACCCGATTGGCTTCCTTCGGCAAGGGACTCATATTCATCCGCTACCGAAAAATCACTAGCTTGGACACTTACTCGGTTATCCATGATTAACCTCCAGTCACAGGAGGAAAGAACGCCACCTCATCGCCATCATTGATTGATGACTCAAGTGGAACAATCGACTGATTGACAGCAGCCAATAGCTTTCCTTCTTCTAAGGCAATGTCCCATTTGCCTTTTTGACTCGCAAGGTGAGAGCGTAATTGCTCGACAGTCTCGAATATGGCGTCCACTTCAAGTTCATCAACACCGACAAGCTCACGAGTTTGTGCAAAAAATAGAACTTTAATCATGACTCCACCTTAAAGTGACCCGACTTACCGCCGCTCTTTTCTAGCAAACGGACTTGCTCAATCACGATGTCTTTCTGAACCGCTTTACACATATCGTAGATCGTGAGTGCCGCTACTGAAGCCGCCATTAGCGCCTCCATCTCTACACCCGTCTTGCCAGCTAATTTACAAACAGACTCGATTCGAACTTTACTTTCACTCTCTATCGCTTCGAGTTGAACTTCAACTTTTGACAAAAGCAATGGATGACAAAGGGGAATAAGATCCCACGTTTTTTTGGCGGCTTGAATGCCCGCTATTCTCGCGGTCGCAAAGACATCACCCTTATGATGCTGACCTGACACGATGAGATTCAGCGTTTCTGCTGACATTGAAACAAAGGCTTCCGCTCTGGCTTCACGCACGGTTTCAACTTTCGCTGACACATCCACCATGTTTGCTTCACCCGAAGCATTAATATGGGTTAATTCGCTCATTATGCTCACTTCCTATACAGAGAGATGTGGCATGAAGTTACAAGGGCGATGACTGGCATCAAGCTGCTGCTTAATGATCTTCGTCCACGCGGTACGACAAGCGCCCGTTGAGCCTGGCATCGCGAATATTACTGTATGGTTTGCAAAGCCCGCGATAGCGCGAGACTGGATAGTTGACGTACCAATTTCTTCGTAAGACACAGTACGGAAAAGCTCACCGAAACCTTCGACTTGCTTATCAAACAGAGGAACTAAAGCCTCTGGTGTGCTATCACGTGAGGTAAAGCCTGTACCACCCGTAATGACAACCGCCTGCACAGATTCATCCGCAATCCATTGAGAAACAATGGCGCGAATCTTATACATGTCATCAATAACAATCTGCTTGTCTACAACGTTGTGACCCGCTTCTTTCGCCTGCTCGGCTAAGTAACCACCTGAGGTGTCATTGTCTTCGGTGCGAGTATCTGAAACGGTTAGTACTGCGATGTTTGCTGCCTGGAATTTGCTTTCTGCGTGGCCCATTTGTTGTTCACCTAATATTTAATTTTTAATCGTACATCCACGATGGTTTGGGTTGGCCATTATTGGGGTGGCCAAGAAGCCAATTAACCACCAATAGACGCTAAATGAGGAGTAATCCCTGAATTGCCATCGTGTAAAAAGTGGCTTTGAGATTTATTTTGTAATTGTTCAGAGATCCGAGCCATCAATTCATCCTGTTGGCTATCACGCTGCAGTAAGTCGCGTAGTTCGACACCATGATCGCCAAAGAGACACATGTGTAGTTTTCCGCGCGCGGATACTCTCAAGCGATTGCAGCTGTCACAAAAACTTTTTTCATAAGGCATGATCAGACCAATCTCGCCTTGATAGTCTGGATGAACAAAGACTTGTGCAGGGCCATCATTGGCCGCTCGTACTTTTAATATCCACCCATTTGCGATGAGTTGATTACGAATCGCGACTCCAGAGACATGATGCTTTTTGAATAGATCATCCATTTCACCCGTTTGCATCAGCTCGATAAAGCGCAATTGAATCGGACGATCTTTTATCCAAGTTAGAAAGCTCGGTAGCTCGTGAGCATTCAGGTCTTTCATCAACACAACGTTGACCTTAACCTGAGAATAGCCGACTTCAAATGCACGCTCGATCCCCCCCATCACTTGTGAGAATTTATTCTCTCCAGTAATTTGATGGAACATCCTTGGATCAAGGCTATCTAGGCTGACATTAATATGGGTCAAGCCTGCGTCTTTCCAATCGGCAACATGCTTTTCCATGCGATAGCCGTTGGTCGTTGTCGCGACTTTGCTGATGCCTTGAGTGGATGAAACGGTATCGATAATATCAAGGAAGTCTTTACGTAGGCTTGGCTCACCACCCGTGATACGCACTTTAGAGGTGCCACAATCGGCAAAGGCCGACACGACACGCTTAACTTCCGGTACCGTTAAAAAAGACGAGTTTTTCTGCCCCGAAGGTTTATAACCATCAGGTAAACAGTAGGTACATTTGAAGTTACAGACATCTGTAACGGAAAGCCGCAAATAATAAAACTTGCGGTGAAATTTATCTTCGAATTGTTGCGCCATGGAACACCTTTCCAAATACGGGAGGCGGAATCATTTCTAATTCAGCCCTGGTGACTTTGTGTCACTGGCTCATTCCGCATATCCTTACCGACGTGGTGAACTTAGCTAAATGAGCTCGGAGCTATGGCAACCAGTACATGCTCATTAACACTTACTGGCAGCTTCATAATAAAATACATTATAAATATAGGGGGATTCTACCCTCGCGGTCAAAAAAATATGTTCATACCTCAAAATACCTACTTTTGAGTATTTAAAGCCGTCGTATTACACTAAATTAATAGATTAGCGTCATTCGTTGAATCGCGATACGATCGAAACTGACAACAACTAAAATAACAATACCTCTACAATAAGAAGAATTTCATGACTCTATACTCGTCTAAAAAAGTGGTTGCCATTGGCGGTGGCCACGGTCTAGGTCGAATGCTTGCTGCACTTAAAGATTTCGGTTCAAATGCGACCGGTATTGTAACAACGACAGACAATGGCGGCTCTACAGGTCGCATACGACACTGCCAAGGTGGCATAGCGTGGGGTGACACTCGAAACTGCATCAATCAATTGATCACGGATCCTTCCATCAGTTCCATGATGTTCGAATACCGATTCAAAGGAGCAGGTGAGTTAGATGGGCATAATTTGGGCAACCTAATGCTGACGGCATTGGACAACCTTTCCGTCCGCCCTATTGAAGCCATACAGTTGATTCGCAACATGCTCAAGGTAGACGTCAATATTATTCCAATGTCGGAGCATCCTTCTGATCTGACCGCTCTTTCCGTTGAGGGAAAGTGGGTGACAGGGGAAACCAATGTCGATGAAATGCCGGATGATTTAATGCGTCTAGACCTGTCGCCTGAAGTCCCCGCCACGAAAGAAGGCGTAACGGCAATCGAAGAAGCCGATTGTATTGTTCTAGGCCCAGGAAGTTTCTTAACCAGCATCATGCCGCCGCTTTTATTGCCCGAGGTAGGAAAAGCGATTGCCTTAAACACCAATGCCAAATTGGTCTTTGTTGAGAACCTGTCGCCGGAATTTGGACCAGCCGGCAGAATGACACTGAAACAAAAGCTTGAGTGGTGTCAAAGAGCCTGCCAAGGAAGAAAAATTGATGTTGTTCTTGGTGATATGGAACACCCGGAACTTTGCGACGATTGGAACTGTTTAACGACAGATCTTGCGTCGCCAAACCGAGATTGGCGACACGATAGAGACAAACTTCAAAAAGCGATTGAGGGATTGCTCTCTCATTGAGCGCCCTCTTCAAAGACGAATAAATGCTTTACCTAAAACCGGCAATCGAATGGTTTAACTGAGATTCTATCGGGTCACTAATTCTCGATAGACATCTCGAGTAATCTCAAGCGTTTTAACCATTATCGCTGAATCTTCAATTGGGTTTAAAGCTTCACCCGCTTTGATTCGATTGTCCATTTGTATTGATAGGTGACATAACTGGTCGGCCCCAAAACTCGCGGCACTGCTTTTGAGAGCATGGCTAATCTCCCTCAAATAATCAGCGTTATTTCGAGTTTCATCATTCACTATCGTACTGATGTACTGGTTGAGTTCCCCAAGAAAGATATCTAACAAAATAGGCACGTTTTCTGCCCCTATTTCATTTGAAAGCCGATCTATCTTTTGTTGATTTAAGATTTCCATTACTATTTATCAGCATTCCATACTTGTAGTTTTCTATAAAGAGTCGACGGACTGACATCCAAATAACCCGCCGCTTTGGGGATATTCCCCTCACACGCTTCAATTGCTTGCTCGATAGCTGTTTTTTCAGTGACCCACAGTGGAAAAATGTCATGCACAGACAGTGTTTCTTTCGTATTAGACTGAATGCGAATCTGATTATCCATAGGAGCATTAAGTGGTGGCGGCAACATATTCAGTGTAATTTCTTTGCCGTTATTCAGCACAACGACGTTACGTAACACATTCTGTAACTGTCTTACGTTACCCGGCCATTCGAAACGATTAAAGCACTCAACCACTTCAGGGGAAAGACGCACAAAGCCCTTACCTTCTTCATTGGACATATACCCCAGTAAAGAATAGGCGATCTCTATGACATCTTCACCACGTTCTCTCAAAGGCGGTAAATGCAGAGGAATAACATACAGACGATAATAAAGGTCTTCTCTAAAGCGCCCTTCCTGAACCTCTTTCCATGGATCTCTATTCGTTGCGCATACGAACCGAACATCAACGCTCTTCATTTTAGAAGAGCCCACTTTCTGGAAAGTACCGGTTTGAATAAAGCGTAACAGCTTAGTTTGCAGGTCGAGGTCCATTTCACAAAGCTCATCGAGGAACAAGGTCCCACCATCAGCCAGCTCCGCAGCGCCTTGACGATCAGTCGCAGCTCCTGTGAACGCACCTTTAACATGCCCAAACAGCTCACTCTCAATCAGGTCTTTTGGAATAGCAGCACAGTTGATCGCGATGAACGGCTTATCGCCACGCTTACTCGCTGCGTGAATGGCTTCCGCACACACTTCTTTCCCTGTCCCACTTTCACCTGTAATGAAGATACTCGCTTTACTCATCGCAGCGGAATCAATGGTGCGATACACCGCTTGCATATTTTGACTGCTGCCAATAAACCCTTGGTAATTCTGGTTACCCGGATAACTGTCTTTATCTCGCAGCTTACTCGCTTTACGAATACCATTGTTAACCGTGACACGAAGCCTATCCGCTTCACAAGGTTTGATAAGAAAGTCTTGAGCACCTAGTCTCATTGCTTCAACGGCTGTATCAATAGAACCATGGGCTGTCATAAAGATCACTGGCACATCCGGATGACTCTGTTTTACGCTTTCTAAAACATCCATTCCCGTCATGTCAGGCAACCTCAAATCCAAAAGAACCAGATCAGGCGTACGGTATTTAACGCTTTCAATCGCATCACGACCCGTGCCAACAATGTGAATATCAAGCCCTAGAGGCGTTAAGTAAGAACGATACAACGCCGCTACTGAAGCGGTATCTTCTACCATCAATAAGTACTTTGACTTATGTACATTAGATAATTGCTGCATAACCTAGCCATTAGTTATTTGCATTTTTATAGATAATTGCATTGCGAGTCGCAATATGCAAATAACGAGAGTAAATATAGCTCGAAAGGGGTAATTATTGGACGGAAATCGCTAAATCACATTGGCTTAAATGATGCATCATTAAAACTGACCTTAAGTGGTCACCTAGCCAACTGACGTTTTTAGTGGGTTAATTATCCACAAAATACAGCCAATAGATATATGTCTCTATTGGCTGCTTTTTTATGTTCGATCTAACTGTTTGTAATGAATTGCTGACGCAACGTTTCAATTTGGTCTCGTTTTTGGGCGGCAAGCTCGAACTCCAAATCCTGAGCATGCTGATACATTTGACCTTCCAACTTCGCGATTTCTTTATCCAACTCTTGAGGGGATAGCACGGTATAAGCTTTCGAAGATTCTGCCACTTTAGAAAGAGGCACTTGTTTATTCTCTCGCTGTTTCTTGGACTTAGTAATATCACCTAATTCCATAATATCTTTAACATTGCGCTTGAGTGCTTGCGGAACAATCCCTTGCTCAAGGTTGTGCGCTTGCTGCTTTTCCCGACGGCGGTTCGTTTCATCCATCGCCTTTTTCATTGATTTCGTAATCGAATCGCCATACAAAATGGCTTTCCCTTCAAGGTTACGTGCCGCACGGCCAATGGTTTGTATCAACGAACGCTCTGAACGCAAAAAGCCCTCTTTATCCGCATCTAGAATCGCAACCAGGGAAACCTCTGGCATATCCAAACCTTCTCGAAGTAAGTTAATGCCGACTAACACATCAAACTCGCCAAGTCGCAAATCTCGAATAATTTCCACGCGCTCAACCGTATCAATATCAGAGTGGAGATAGCGTACTTTCACATCGTGCTCTGTCAGGTACTCAGTCAGATCTTCAGCCATTCGTTTGGTCAACGTCGTGACCAATACTCTTTCATCTTTTACCGCACGAATTCTGATTTCAGACAGTAAGTCATCAACCTGAGTTGCCACTGGGCGAACTTCAAGCACAGGATCAAGTAATCCTGTCGGTCGAACAACTTGATCTGCAATCTCATCGGCAGATTTTTCTAACTCGTAATTACCTGGCGTTGCGGAAACAAAGATCGTCTGAGGTGCGAGAGATTCAAACTCTTCAAACTTCAGTGGGCGGTTATCAAGCGCTGAAGGTAATCGAAATCCAAACTCAACCAAGGTTTCTTTTCTTGAACGGTCACCTTTATACATCGCACCGATTTGAGGGACAGTGACATGGGACTCATCGATAATAAGAATGCCATTATCAGGCAGGTAATCAAAAAGCGTCGGGGGCGGCTCACCCTCTTTTCGACCACTTAAATATCGCGAGTAGTTTTCAATGCCGGAACAAAAACCAAGTTCGTTCATCATCTCTAGATCAAACTGAGTTCTCTGGCTGATCCGTTGCTCTTCTAACAGTTTGTTGTTGTCCATTAAATACGTTTGACGTTCTTTTAGATCAACTTTAATGTCTTCAATCGCATCTAGTATGCGTTCGCGTGGCGTCACATAGTGTGTCTTCGGATAGATGGTGTAACGAGGTAAATCTCGTTGCTTGATGGCGCCAGTTAGTGGATCAAACACGCTGATACAATCTATCTCTTCGTCAAACATCTCCAATCGAACCGCATCTTGCTCTGATTCAGCGGGGAAAATATCAATCACTTCACCTCGAACGCGAAACTGCCCTCGCTCAAAGGCCACATCATTACGCGAATATTGAAGCTCGGCCAAACGCCTTAAGATATCTCGCTGGTTCATGACGTCACCACGAGTTACATGAAGCATCATCTTGAGGTAAGACTGTGGGTCACCCAAACCATAAATAGCAGAAACAGACGCGACAATGATGGCATCTTTCCTTTCTAGCAGTGCTTTTGTTGCCGACAGTCGCATTTGTTCAATGTGAGCATTAATAGAAGAGTCTTTCTCAATAAAAGTATCCGTCGTTGGTACATAGGCTTCTGGCTGATAATAATCATAATAAGAGACAAAATACTCTACGGAGTTATTGGGAAAGAAAGATTTCATTTCTCCATACAGTTGAGCAGCTAGGGTCTTATTTGGAGCAAGTAGAATGGCAGGTCGCTGGGCGTCAGAAATAACATTCGCCAGTGTAAAGGTCTTGCCCGAGCCGGTAACACCCAACAATGTTTGATGAGCTAACCCTGAATCCAAGCCATCTAACAACTGCTTAATAGCGGTAGGTTGATCACCTGACGGCTGATAATCTGACTTTAAATTAAATACTTTACTCATCTCTACTCCACAGAAAACGAACTGTACGTCCGTTCATTGTCGCTGTATGTATATACACCTGCAATAGCTAGTTTCGCCTATTTTTACAAAAAACCAATCTGCATCAATATTGGGCTTAAAATAGTGTGTAATTCAGTCTAGATCTTACTTGATTACTCTGTTATTATTTTTCGCCCTGCAACAATAGTCACCTAGAATTTGCATTATTTTTATACACACGATTTCCCCAAAATTGTGTTGATAATGCCTCAATTAAGATTTTCAATTTTCGCTTCTTGTCTCAGATATTTCTTAGAAACTCAAAGTTAATTTTTCATATCAATAACTTATCGATAAATTTAAAC